>JBDTSO010000221.1:0-5710 GCA_039931085.1 Acidobacteriota bacterium
AGAGGAAACAGCGTTTTTTGCTGTTTTCCTCTCCAACGACATGTTTGGCAGAGAGACGATGCCACGAGCGAAAGACGGAGATGTCAACAGCGAAAACTGTGTTAAGCTCGTGCGCTTTCCGTCTCCAACGCCTGTTGAGCGGAAGCGCACGAGCTTAACACACTATGTCAAGTGTTGGCGAGCCGTCGTTGCTCAAGTTGCATCGGCTGTCTGACCAAACTTTGTATTTAACCGAATTAAATTCCGTATAATAAATTTAACGGAATCGCTAAACCATCACATTATATTGGCTTTACCAAAAGTCTTCTGACAAATGCCGAATTATTTGAATCAAAAAATTTACGCGGCTTTTTCAAATATTAAATCTCGAATTTCCCGTTCTATTTTCGTAATAGTCGGACCATCTAAAAATTCTTCGGCGCAGTTTTTACAAACCCGCGCCTTAATGTCTTTATAAACAAACCTTTTTCCAAATCTCTCAAAAGTAACGGAAACCATTTTGTTTTCTGTTTCGCCGTTACAAATCTTGCACTTATTCATAATCGTAAATCGTAATAAAAAGAATTTTATCGTTATCAAAACGGCAGATGACTTCAATCTCCACGCCGTTTAACGCATAGCCAAATATAACATATCTCGTGCCGCGAATATCATCAGTTTGTTTGATGATATTTTCGCAAGTATCAACCGCATTGAGAATATCATCGGTCGTAAAATTATATTTTGGTAATTTGTCGAAAAGACTATGCCGCGAAAACTCGTATTCACCGCGAGAAATTTTTAATTTGATTCGGTTGAGGACGTTAATAAATTATAAATTTCATTTCCAATTCTTCTCTTTCTTGAATCTTTTAACAACCATATCGCGCCGCATTTTCGGCAGATGATCTGTAAAAAGTTTGCCGTCGCAGTGGTCGGTTTCATGCAGAAAACAACGCGCGGCGAGTTCTTCGACTTCACGTTCAAACCATTCGCCTTTTTCGTTTTGGGCTTTTAATTTTGCTTTCATCGGACGCGCGACAACTGCCGGAACTTTGCCGAGGGACAAGCAGCCTTCCTGACCGGACTGTTCGCCGCTTGTTTCAATAATTTCGGGATTTGCCGCAACGAGTTTGATGCCTTCGCAATCCATCACAAAAAGACGTAAATTCAAACCGATTTGCGGCGCAGCCAAGCCGACACCTTCCGCGTCATACATCGTTTCAAACATATCGGCGCACAATTTTTCAAGTTCCGCATCAAATTCGATTACGGGTTTGCCGACTTTCGCCAAAACTTCTTCGGGATATTCGGTGATTTTTCTAATTGCCATAATATTTTTGCCACGAATAACACGAATAACACAAATTACTTTTATTTTTTATTCGTGGCTAATTCTTTATCTGGGAATTACGCCGCGTCGGGAATTTCGGCTAAAATCGCGTTTGGCGAAAAAGTTTTTTTCGTCGCGTGTCATACATTCCCAGCAAACGATTTTTTTCTCGTTTGTCGGGCTGATAAATACGTTGTAATGCTCCATTTCGCGGTCGCATTCCGAACATCTGGCGGACGGTTTTTCCGTTGCTTCCATAATTAAAAATCCTCTTTTAAGGCAGTTGATAAACTTTGTAGGTTTTCGTTTCAAAAATAATAGGATAAGGATAAACGGTGCGGCTGACAAGATGCGTCGCGCCGTATTTTTGTTTGAGTGCGGCGATTTGCGCGGCGGAAAGCTGATTATAAGCCGTTTCGATTTCTTCATTTGCCACGTCGCCATTCGAGATTTGCAAATTTCCCGTCAAATCGGCAACGCGCCCGCGCCATTTGCTCAAGCGATTGTATGTCGGATAAATAAAAGAAACAACTGCGGCGCGTTTTGACCAATACCAAAATTCCCGACTGTTCGGCGGCTGAATAATCATAACGGGCGCGAGTTTGATTGCTTCGGGTCGCGTTCCAAAGAGAATGAGGATTTTTAAAGGCGAATCGGCGACTTTAAAAAGATTTTTTTTGTAATTTAAGGTGTGGTGTCAAGCATTTTTGCATCCAGTCGGCAAAAGTTCATTTTAATGTAAAATACAATAATGTTCAGTTCTTCTTTTCATAAAACAAGTCATTTTCTTTTCATTTTTACAATCGGCATTCTAATGTTTTTATGCTGTTTTTATCAAATATTTTCTCAAATTGAAAAAAATTATGTTTTGCACGGGAATATTTATGATTCAAGTGGTCTGCCGATTTCTACGGCGAACGTCAAAATTGTTTTCGCATCCGGCAAAGAATCGCTTTGTTCACAGGATAATAAAGGCGGATTTGTTTGTGAAGTAATTTTGAATGAGAACTTTACGCTCGTAATCCGAGCGCAAGGTTTTTCTATTCTACAACAAAATTACGAATTATCGCAAGATTTTTCTGAAGTTAAAAAGTTCACACTTTTGCCCGCTTCGATCAACGAAAAAGTTGTCGTTACAGCGAACCGTACGGAAACCCGCTTGAATGAGACGGCGGCGAGTATCGTTACGCTTTCGGCTGAAGAAATAAAAACGACCGCCGCGCCGACGATTGACGACAAATTGCGGCAGGTTGCCGGATTTTCGCTATTTCGCCGTTCGGGAAGCCGTTATGCAAATCCGACTTCACAAGGTGTTTCGCTGCGCGGAGCCGGCGCGTCGGGCGCGAGCCGTTCGCTGGTTTTGTTTGACGGCGTTCCGCTCAACGACGTTTTTGGCGGCTGGATTTTGTGGAACAGAGTTGCGCCGATTGCGGTTGAAAGCATCGAAGTTTTGCGCGGCGGCGCGTCGAGTCTTTACGGCAGCGATTCTTTGAGCGGAACAATAAATATTATTCCGCGCCGGACACGCGAAAAATATATTTTCTCAGGCGAAATTTACGGAGGAACGCAAGATACTTTTTCCACTTCGACGTTTTTCGGTTTTTCAAAAAAGAATTGGACGGCGGATTTTACGGCTTCGCATTTTCAAACCAAAGGATACATTTTGACTGACGAAACACAGCGCGGCGCGGTTGACAGTTTCGCGGGTTCGAGAAATATAAATCTTTCAGCACGAATTGCGAAAAAATTTAACGACAAAACAAATCTCTTTTTCAAAACTTCGTATTTCGGCGAATCGAGAACAAACGGAACATCTTTGCAAAGAAATCGAACTCATCTGCGCGAATTTATTTTCGGCGGAGATTCTTTAGTTCAAGGTTCAAAGTTCAAAGTCCAAAGTCTAAGTTTCAACTGGCGATTTTACGGCGGAACGCAGGTTTATGATCAAACTTTTTCCGCCGTCGGCGCGGACAGAAACAGCGAAAGTTTGACTCGTCTGCAAAGAGTTCCGGCGCAAAATATCGGATTTTCGGGACAAGTTTCGGGCGTTTTTTTAGAGAATCAAACTTTTGTCGCCGGTGTTGAAGCGCGTGAAGCGCGCGGCACAAGTGATGAAATCGGGTATTTTAATAGTCGTGCAACTTCGGCAAGCAGCGCGGGCGGACGCGAGCGGACTTTCGGCTTTTTTGTGCAGGATTTCGCGCGAATCGGCAGGAAATTTGTTTTGGCGGGAAGTTTGCGATTTGACGATTGGAGAAATTTTCGCGCTTCAAGCACGATGCGAACGCTCGCTATTCGGGAAACTTTAATAGTTAATTTCCCGGATCGAAGCGAAAACGCATTTTCGCCGCAAATTTCCGCGCTTTATCAAGTTACAAACAACCTTTCAATTTTCGCGCTCGCGTCAAAAAGTTTTCGCGCACCGACTTTGAACGAACTTTATCGCGGCTTTCGCGTTGGTAACGTAATTACAGGCGCAAACGAAAATCTGCGAGCCGAAAAAGCGGCGAATTTTGAAACCGGCGCGGGTTTTAACCGTAAGAAATTTTATTTGCGCGGAAACTTTTTTCTAACCGAAATTTCTCAGCCAATTGCTAATATAACTTTATCGGTTACGCCGAATTTAATCACACGCCAAAGACAAAATGCCGGAAAAACACGAGCAGTCGGCGCGGAAATCGAAGCGGAAACGCGCTTTAGAAATTTCGGTTTTTCCGCCGGTTATCTTTTAACCGATTCGCGTGTCGTCCAATTTCCGTCAAATCAAAACTTGGAAAACTTGTTCGTTCCGCAAGTTGCGCGGCATCAATTTACGTTTCAAACAAATTATTCAAAAAATAATTGGACATTAGCGTTTCAAGGTCGCGCTTCGTCAAAGCAGTTTGACGACGATTTGAATCTTTTCCGGCTTGAGCCTTATTTGCAGCTAGACGCTTACGCGGCGCGAAGATTTAAGGAAAATCTGCAAGTATTCGCGGCGATTGAAAATATTTTCAACTCACGTTATTCAATCGCCAAAACGCCCGTCCGAAGTGTCAGTTCACCAATAAATTTGCGTGTCGGAATTCGCTGGAAATAATTTAGAATGCAAGATTTAGAATTTCAATATGAAATTCTAAATCTTGCATTCATTTATAAATGTTACGGCGCGGCGTAAAACGGCGCAGGCAAATCGCCGTCTTGACCGAACTGCGCAGCTTGAAATCCGCCGTCGGAACTGCGCGAAACATACCACGTTCCATTTGACTGGCGGAAAACGGCAACATCGGTTTTGCCGTCGCCGTCGTAATCGCCCGGTGCGGGTAAATCAGTGCTTATTCCGAATTGAAAACCTGTAAATCCGTCGCGGCTTTTGTTCAAATACCAAGTTCCGTTTGCCCTTCGGAAAACCGCGATGTCGGTTTTACCGTCGCCGTCGTAATCGCCCGGCACGGGAATATCCTGAAAATTGCCGCTGCCGAATTGTTCGGTGCGAGAACTGTTGTTTGAACTCTGCAAGATGTACCAGTTACCGCCCGCTTCTCTGTAAACGGCAATGTCGGCTTTCCCGTCGCCGTCATAATCTCCGGGAACGGGACGGTCTGTGCCGGTTATTCCCCACTGCTGCGAGCGCAAAGTTCCGTTCGAGCTTTGTAAAATATAAAAATATCTCGGCGAAGACACTTCCGAGCCGCCGCGCGTAACGGCTAAATCGGCTTTGCCGTCGCCGTCATAATCGGCGGCAACCGGAGCATCGCCTGTTTGCCCGAATTTAATGCTGTAAAATGTGTTGTCGCTGCTGCGAATGTAATACCAAAAACCGTTTGACGGGCGAAAGACTCCGATGTCGGCTTTCCTGTCGTCGTCGAAATCTTCCGGTGTCGGAATATCTCCGTTTTGCCCGAACTGCTGACCACGAAATGAATTGTCGGAGCTGTTCAAAATATACCAAACGCCATTTGATGGGCGGAAAACTGTGTAATCTGCTTTTCTGTCGCCATCAAAATCAGCACGAACTCTCGGAAGTTCGGAAGTTGGTGTGTCGGATGTAAGTTTATCAACCGTTCCGCCGATTCCGACAACATAAAGTTCGCCGTCTTCGTCTTCGCCGAAAGAAGATATATTGCGCGTTGTGCGCTGCAATAAAATTTGCTGGTTATTCAGCCACAT
Organism: Acidobacteriota bacterium; assembly: GCA_039931085.1. Lineage (GTDB taxonomy): Bacteria > Acidobacteriota > Blastocatellia > Pyrinomonadales > Pyrinomonadaceae. The sequence goes on from JBDTSO010000221.1 coordinate 5,462, forward strand.
CAAAATTTCGCCCGAACAGTAATCGCCGTAGATATACGCGCCGTTCGGCAAATTTCCCTGCGTTCCGCGATAAATATAACCGCCCGTTATCGAACAGCGTCCACCCGAATGATCGTATTGAAATATCGGCGGCACAAAGTTGTTCGGATTGCAGAGCGTCGGGTCTAAATTGGTGCATTGATTTCCTTCGTAAACGCGCCAGCCGTAATTTCCGCCGTTGGTGATAATATCCGCTTCCTCAATCGCATT
>JBDTSO010000222.1:0-5700 GCA_039931085.1 Acidobacteriota bacterium
TGAAAAACACGCCAAACAAAAAGCCTCCGGGTTAAATATTTTGCAGGCGGCGATTTCCTGTCTGCTGTTTGCCGTCATATTTTTGTCGGGCTTGCCGGTGAATTTACAAGCTCAGATGACCGGCGATGATGATGTTTTAAAAATGAACGGCAATGTAATCTCCGTGCAAAAATTGTCCGATATCCGGGCTTCAAAAATGTCGGTCCGGTCATATTCCGAGATGAAAACGCGGGCGGCTCGCAACAACTCCGTCGCCAAGGGGAAAACCGCTCGCGGCGAAAGCGTTTCATACGCGGTTCTCAACGTCGAATTTAAAACGCCTGCTTCACGCCGCTCCGTCTTTACAGACCAAAAGCAATCGAAACTCAAAGATGCCTGGATTTTAACCGTCATAGACCGATTTGCCGATGTCTTCATCAGCACACAGGCGGCTTGGGATGCGCTTTTAGAAAATCCGAATGTTTTAAGAGTTGAATACAGCACCGAAGTTACCGCGCCGCCGCCGCCGCCCGTCGTTCGTTCAAAACTGCAGTCGCAGGCGGTTGCGGAAAATATTGTGCGCGGCGGTTTCAAAGGATTGACCGGAAAAAATGTGATCGTCGCCATTCTCGATACGGGCATAGATTTTCGTCATCCTGATTTTATTACCTACGACGAAAAACATCTTCCGACTTCACGCATCAGTTATTTATGGGACACGGCAACCGAATATAAAAACAAACGCGGAAGCGTCGCGCCGTTCAAATTTCCGAACGGCGCGTCAATCGGAACGCTTTATACAAAAGAACAATTAACGGCTGAATTGCGCTCTGCCGGCACGACTATTCCGCCGACTGATCTCGACGGACACGGAACGGCTTGCGCGAGCGTTGCCGCCGGAAACGGTAATGCCGATAAACGCGCCAAGGGATTAAACCGCAAGGAAGTCGAAGGAGTCGCGCCGGAAGCTGACATTATCGGCGTTCGTTTGGGACAGGACGGTCTGGAAAACAGCTATTTGCTGAACGCCATTGCCGAGTGGCTGGAAAAAGAAGCCGGCGCGAAACCGCTGGTCATTTCAGGCAGTTTCGGCGGACATTTCACCGGTCACGACGGACAGCGAGTCGAAGAACGTCAGCTAAATGCCAGATTTCCGCTCGATAAAGCCGGACGGGCAATCGTTTTTGCCGCCGGAAACGAAGGCAGTGATCCGATTCACGCCAAAGTAAATTTTGACAAAGAACCAAAATTAGTTTCATGGAACGCCGGGCGACCAACCTTGATTAAAATTTATTTTGATTCCGATAATCCGGGCATAAAACTGGTGGGAACAAAAGCCTCGCCGATTGAAGAAAATCTTCAGATTGAACAAAATCCGATCACCAACCAATTTGAGGCTACTTTAAGAGTTAATTCGGGCTCGGGCGGCGTTTGGTTTGAAAACGCATCCGGCAAAACAACCGAAGCGCATCTTTATTTTTTCTGAGCGACGGCAGTTTTTCCGAGCCGAATTTATCATTCAGTTACCTGGTCGGTTCACCCGGAAACACGGAAAACGCCATTACGGTCGGCAGTTACGATTGGAACGATAATTTTCATTCGGGCGGAAAAGTTATCAATCTGTCGGCGGTTTGCAGCAGCAGCGACGGCGAACGCGCTCCGTTTGAAATCGGCTTTCTTTCCTGTTATTCGAGTCCCGGTCCGAATCGCGGCATTTCCGGCAAATCCGCAACAGTCAAGCCGGATATCGTTGCGCCGGGCGAATGGTTTCCTTCCGCCAATGCCAAAGTCGGCGGGCAGAGCGCGGGTGATTGGGCAAGCCCTGATTCGACGGGATTTTATCGGGCAATGAACGGAACGAGCGCGGCAACTCCGTATACGTCGGGAATAGTTGCGCTGATGTTTCAAAAAAAACCGACCCTGAAGCTCGGCGAAGTCAAAAATCTTCTTCGGGGAAAAGTGAGCAAAACCGGATTGAATCCGTTCGCGCAGGCTCTTCCGAATAATAATTGGGGTTACGGAAAACTCGATATGGCGGCAGTTGAGCGCATTTTTGCGGCGTTGTAATTTTTTTAACAGAAGCTTTTTTATTGGAAAATTAAATTACAGAGAATTAAGTATGAATAAATCCGTTATTTTAAGGAATAGTTTTGCCCCCTGTGCCTGTATTTTTATTTTTATTTTTTTAAATTTAAGTTTCGCCCGCGCACAGGAAAAAATTTCGCCGGCTGACGCTTCAAAAACAGAAATAATTCAGCCGAAATTCGCGTTGCTAATCGGCATTACGAAATATAAAAGCGACAAAATAAACAAAATTGACGGATGCGAAAACAATGTTCCGCTGCTGCGCGAAACTTTGATTAAAGATTTCGGCTTCAGCGAAAATAATGTTGTTACGCTGCTGAATGACAAGGCGACTAAGGAGGCGATAATCTCGAATTTTCGTTCTCATTTGATTGAAAACGCCAAAAAATCAAAGCAGCAGGGCAAAGAAGCCGTCATTGTTTATTATTTTTGCGGACACGGTTCGCAATATCCTGATCAGGACGATGATGAAAATGACGGCAAAGACGAAACATTTGTTGCTTTTGACAGCCGGACGGGAGACGTTTTTGATATTCTCGACGACGAACTCGACGATTTAAAAGCCGAACTCCGACCTTTGACGACCAATACCACGCTAATTCTGGAAAGTTGTCATTCGGGAACGGGTTCACGCGGCGATCAAGAATATATTTCCGAAGAAACCGACGTTGATACGAGAAAAAGGACCGCGTATAAACGTAAATTTCCGCCGTCAACCGACGCGGATTCTTTAACTTATACGGAAATTTCCGCTTCTTTAAGCACTAACACGGCGAAATCGGAAAGTGCCGAATACTGCAACTGCGAAAAACCTTTGAGTTTGATGACCAAGGCTTTGATTCAAGGATTAAAGCGGGCGACAAATACGACGACTTATCGCGGTTTGACCAGAGAAATATCCGGCGAAGTGGCAGCCGTGTCGCGTCAAGAACCGCAGGTCGAAGGCAACAGAGATGCCGTTTTGTTTGGCGGCGCGGCGAAAAGAGCGCAGCCGTTTATCGAAATTGAAAAAATTCTGCCCGCCAATCAAATAATCATCAAAGCCGGCACAATTCACGGTTTGAAGGAAGGCAGTCAAATTTCGATCTATTCGTCCGATTCGCTGACCAATTCGGGAAAAGACGGCTGGCTGGTCAACGGAATTGTTTCGCAAATCGGCAACACTGCATCAATCGTGCAGATACCGAATGCGGAAGAAAACCCGAAAGCCAAAGCAATAAAAATCTCGTCTCACGTTATCTTAGCGTCGCCGATCTTCGGCGGCGGCTCGGTTTTTCTCCTCTTAAATTCGGACAATTTGAAAATTTCAGATAACGGTGAAACTGCTTTGCTCAAACAAATCGAAGATAAATTAAAATTTGAGGGTTTGTTTGAAAATCAAATCTTAAAATTAGCCGCGTCCGACAAACTCAGCACTGCCGAAAAAAAGGACGCGAAAGGAATAATCAGATTGAGAAAGGGAAAAATTAAGGATATATTTCTTGATTTCGGCGAGATAAGTCCTTTATTGCCAAAAACTTCGTGTGAGGCAAATATATTGAAGACAAACAGCCCGGAAAGTCGTTTTCCCGCCGCTGATGCAGCGGTTTATTATCTTGATGACGGAGAGTTGGGAGGCACGCCGCTTTTTGGAAAAACATTCGATCCCGCCGATAAATATTTGGCGGAAAACATTGCCGAAACAATTAAAAGTTACGCTTATCAAAGAAGTTTACGCGGTTTGGACAATGCCGCTTCCGGCTTATCTTCGCAGATAAAAGTTTCTCTGCAATCAATCCCCGGCGATGCCATTATTGAAAATTGCCAAAACGGAGAAAAAATATTCCAGCCGGATAAAGAAAAATTTAAAGGATTTCAAGAGATAAAAGATAATAAAGTTTTGGTAGATTCCTATTTTCAACTGAAAATAAAAAATATCTCCGGCGAGATAAATAAGAAAAACGACGAATTCGCTTCGGGCGAGGCTTTTTACATTTCCGTTATCGCTCTGACTAATACCGGCGAGATTAAAAATGTTTATGCTTCAAAAGGCGCGAATGATGCTGTGCAGGACAATAAAGAAATCACCGTCTATTTGCGAATGACCGAACCGAGCGGAATCGAGCGATTCGTTATTGTTATCTCAAAAGACAATGTTGATTTCAGTTTTTATGAATCAAAAGGAACACGCAGAGCTGCCAAATCCGTGTTGGAGCAAATGCTGACGCAATCCGGCAGACAGTCGAGAAACAGCGAAACCGTCAGCGATGAACCCGACAAATGGGATGTCATCCATCTCGAATTAAATATCGTTGATAAAATTCATCGGTAAATCCGGTGTTGACTTCGCAAAAATTAAAAATTTATGAATTTTGAGCCAAATGAATTAGGTTACCGGAGCGAATTCAGCAGGCGATTTGACACGGAATTTATGTTAAAATTTTCAAAGCGAGGTGAATAAAAATGACGACAGTTGAAGCAATTTACGAAAACGGTATTTTTAAGCCGGTTTCAAGCGTTCCCAAAACGCTTAAAGAACACGAGCGGGTGAAAGTTATTATTGAAAATGAAACTGAAGATGTTAGGATTTCCGATGAACTTTTGCGCGAAATGCTAGCGGAAGGAATGATTAGCCATATTCCCGAAGGAATTTCGGATCAAGAAGATGATTTTGAACCAATTGAAATTGAAGGCAGACCGTTTTCGGAAACACTTCTTGAGGATAGAAATTAATGGCGGTTTTGTTTTTGATTCGAGCGGTTTGATGAAAAGATATATTGTCGAAACCGGGACTGCTTGGGTTATCAATCAAGTTCGACCTTCCGCCGCCAACGATATTTTTGTTGCGAGTATCACGGGAATTGAAATTACTTCGGCGATAACGCGGCGGGTGAAGGGCAAAAGTATCAGTCAATCGCTTGCTGACAGAGCGATAAAAAGATTTAAACGTAATTTCGACAAAAAATTTATTGTCATCGATTTAACACCGAAGATTATTGAGGAAGGGATTTTGTTGGCTCAAAAATATGGTTTGCGCGGTTATGATACTACTCAACTTGCGGTTGGATTGAACGCAAGAAATCGTTTGGCAAAAAGCGGAGTCCGCAACTTCATATTTATTTCTGCTGATAAAGACTTAAATATTGCCGCGCAAGCCGAAGGTTTGACGGTAGAAAATCCGAACAATCATTAAAAATTTATGAATTTCGAGCCAAATGAATTGGGATATTGGGGCGAATTCGGCGGGCGGTTTGTTCCCGAAACGCTGATGTCGCCGCTTGAGGAATTGACGGACGCTTATTTTGCCGTGCGCGATGACGGCGATTTTCAGGCGGAATTTTTGCAGTTATCACAGGATTTTTCCGGTCGTCCGACTCCGCTTTTTTATGCGAAAAGATTGTCGGAAAAATTGGGCGGCGCGAAGATTTATTTGAAGCGTGAGGATTTGGGGCATACGTGTTCTCATAAGATAAATAATGCGCTCGGGCAGATTTTGCTGGCGCGGCGAATGGGCAAAAAGCGAATTATTGCCGAAACGGGCGCGGGACAGCACGGCGTGGCGACGGCGACGGTTTGTGCGTTGTTCGGGTTGGAATGCGTCGTTTATATGGGAACGGAAGATATGCGGCGGCAGGCGTTGAATGTTTTTCGGATGCA
>JBDTSO010000223.1:0-5684 GCA_039931085.1 Acidobacteriota bacterium
GGTTGTGATTATGTTCTTTCTCCAACCGGAACAACCTTTTCGGCGGCGGGCGGAAGCGGAAGTTTTAATGTTACGGCTACTGCCGGATGCGCTTATGCCGCGGTCAGCAACGCGCCGTGGATCACAATTGTTGCAGGCTCAGGAACCGGGAACGGTACGGTTACTTTCACCGTCGAGGCTAATGTCGGACCGCAAAGAACGGGAACAATAACCGTCGGCGGACAAACTTTTACGATTAATCAAGCCGGCGGATGTTCTTATTCAATTTTCCCGACAAGCGTTAATATTGCCGGGACTGCCGTAACGGGAAGTTTTAATCTGAATGTCGGCGGCGGATGTCAGTGGACTGTCGTCAGCAATGCACCGTGGATCACAATTACATCGCCAGCCAGCGGAAACGGCAGCAGTTTAATTACTTTCTCCGCACAAGCTAACACCGGAGCGGCAAGAACGGGAACGATTACCGTCGGCGGACAAACATTTACCGTAAATCAAGCCGCCGCCGGAACTGTTGCCACTCGTCCCCGATTTGATTTTGACGGCGACGGTAAATCTGATATTTCCGTCTTTCGTCCCAACGGCGGCATCTGGTATCTGCTAAATTCGCAGTCGGGCTTTACCAGCGCACAGTTTGGCGTTGCAGCCGATAAAATCGTTCCTGCTGATTACGACGGCGACGGCAAAACCGACTTGGCGGTTTATCGCTCCGGCACATGGTATCTCCAACGCTCGTCTGCCGGTTTTACAGGCATCGCTTTCGGTGAGTCAAATGATATTCCGCAGCCTGCCGATTTTGACGGCGACGGCAAAGCCGAACTCGTCGTCTGGCGACCTTCAAACGGTGTCTGGTATGTTTTTAATCTGGCGACAAATCAATTTACAGCATTTCAGTTCGGTTCTTCGGCTGATAAACCCGTCGCCTCTGATTACGACGGCGACGGCAAAGCCGATTATGCAGTGTTCCGTCCGTCAAGCGGAACTTTTTATTTGCAAAGAAGTCAGGCGGGATTCACCGGAATTCAGTTTGGCGATGCAAATGACAAACCCGTTCCGGCAGATTATGACGGCGATGGGAAAACTGATATTGCGGTGTTCAGACCTTCAAACGGCGTGTGGTATTTGCAAAGAAGCACACAAGGCTTTACGGGGATGCAGTTTGGAGTTTCGACGGATTTACCAGTTCCGGCGGATTACGACGGCGACGGCAAAGCAGACATTGCAGTTTATCGAAGCGGCGTGTGGTATTTACAGCAGACGACGGCAGGCTTTACGGGCATTCAGTTTGGCGAAGCGACGGACAAACCTGTTCCCAATGCTTTTGTGCCGTAGTATTTAATCAGATTTGAGCGGAATTTTCTGCTAAGATAATTGTTGCCGATAGATAAATGTATGGATATTTTTCTTATCCGATCATTTATTTATCGGCTTTTTCCTTTTCACGGCTTGACTAAAAAAAATTATTTAATCTAACCTTATAAACTGAATTGAATTATTTTAGAAACTCCGCGCGAAGTAGTATATCAAACAAATCGCGCCCAAAAAGATGAGCAAAATTTTGTTATTTGTAATCGGTGCAGTTCTAGGCTTAATCATCGGCGGCGTTTTGGTTTTATATTTTTTCGGCGGTGCGCCGCGAGCCGCCGCAGTTCCGGGAAATCCGATTCAACCGCCCGATGCCGCCGGTTCCCCGAATGGAACGGCGACCGTCGTGTTGAATCAACAATTTTTCGACACGATTTTAGGAACGATCTTCCGCGATATGAACGCGCCTGCTTTTCCGCTGAATCTGACCGGACAAAATACTTACCAATCCGGCATACATCCTGAGAAAATAGCGTTTCAGCAAAACGGCGGATGCGACGGCAAAATTACACTTTTGCCAGAGGGCAGCGGCGTTAAAACGGGCGTTCGATTGGAAAACGGTAAAATCACCGCGCCGCTGGCATTTCAGGGCAGCACTTTGCTTTTCGGAAATTGTATAAATTTTACAGGCTGGGCGCAGGCAGATTTCAATTTGCGATATGATGAAACACAGCAAACCGTCTTTGGACAAATTGACGTTCAGACAATCAATCTCGACGGCATCACGCCGCTTTTGAGCGGAGTCGTTACGCCGATTGTCCAGACGACGCTTAACAACCGCGTCAATCCGGTAACGATTTTGCGCGGTCAGCAACTCGCTTTGAATCTGCCGATTTCCGCCACCGACGGAACGCTCAACGCGAAAGTCAAAGACATTCGCGCCGATATTAAAGAAAATGCGCTGAATTTTTACGTAATATACGATTTCGCCGGAACAAAAGGCATTCAGTCGGCGCAATAATTATTTGTCTTTTTGCAGCAGTTTTGTAGTTTCTTCAGTTACGCTTGTTCTGACCAAATCGTTTGTGTCGCGCCAATTTCCCTGCATCGGCGGAATATAGGCGGAATCCGGCATTGTTTCGTGCAACGGTAAAGCATTTTTTTCCTTTTTTCTGCCGAATAATTTTCGCGCCTCGCTGAACATATCTTCATCGGAAACTTCTTCGAGCGTTCGATTGGATTCAAATATCGCCGCGTAAATTATTCGCAGCAAGCCGCCCCAAAAGGTTAAAATTGCGGTAATTATAACCAAAGTCGGTCTAATACCGAGCGCAACTGATAAAATTGTAATCAGCGGCACAAGAATTAAGCCTAACAGCATTAATTTCCCGCCGCGCTTCATTCCTTTTTGGCGCGGCGTTTCCAGTTCGGAATTAGGTAAATTGGCAAGCTGCCGAATTATTCCGTTATCGGCAAGCAACTGCGAAACGCCGATCATCGGAAAACCGCAGCGCGAGCAAAATCGCGTGTCTTCTGAAACTTGTTCCTGACTGCATTGCGGACAAAACATAAAAATCTCCTAATTTTTATCCATCTCTTTATTCAACAATTTGGTGGTTTCTTCCGTTACGCTGCTCGGATGAACCAAATCGCCCGTATCCGCCGCTTTCCACGAATTAACCGGCGGAATGTAACTCTGCGCGGGCTGAGTTTGCTGCGGCGGAAGCGCGGTTTGATTTGCTTCCCGTATATTTTTGACCGGAGAACTGGAAATAGTATTTTGAGGAATATCAAATTTCGTCGGCTCTTTTTTCAAAACAAGAAAAGAAGCAACCATTATTATTAATGATCCCATCGTGCCGATAATCGCAAAAATTCCCGCCATATTATCAAGGTCTGCGATACCGGATAAAGGCGTTAAAATCAGAACGAAAATCATAAACCAAAAAAGCGAAAAGATTAAACCGTTCCGCCGGCTGAAAAGAGTTTTCGATTTATACAATTCGGCTAATTGCGGCAGAAAACCGCCGTGCGCGAGAATTTCCGAAATCAAGCCGAGCGGAAAACCGCAGCGCGAACAAAATTTTGTTTCCTCAGAAACCTGCTGTTGACCGCAATTTGGACAGAACATTTTTTTCTCCGATTATAAATCTGTTTAAGTTTCAAACTTTAACGCATTTTCGCACTAATTTGTTCAAATTTCAAATATTTAAGACTAAACATTCGGCAGTTTTGCGTCGGAAAACATTTGGAAAACGGCAAAAGCGCGACCTTGAAAATGTTCCGCCCGCGCGACTGTTTCGAGCAGAATTTCAAAAATTGATTTCAACTTTTCCGGCGCGGGAATTTCTTTTTTCAAATCTTCGTCGGACGTGAAAAATGCAAAACCTTTTCGCCGCGTTTCTTCGACTTCGACGAGATATTCCAAAATTTTATTGTTCGTTGAAAGTTCTTCCGGCAGCGTCCATTCAAACGGATCGTCCCAAAGTCTGCTGGTAATTCCGCCGAAAGTTTGCTCAACCGCGCCCGCGCTTCGCAAAATGTATTCGCCGCAGGAAAACTGCACAAAATCGTATTTCATTTCGCGCGGTTTCCAAAAAAGTTTATCGTTCGGAATTTCTTTGACGAAACGGCAGGAACGATGTTGAAGCTTGATAAATTGTTCGTTAAATTGATCTACTAAAATTTTCATCGTTTTTTTCAAATTCTGCCCGCACATCCGCGAAACCTTTGCCGACTAAATTTGCGCCCGTAAAAAACTTATTGTTTGAAACTTCTCTGATGACAAACGGCGGAATCTCAAAATTTTTCATTAACTGAACGTCATCAAAAATAACCTTTGCCAAATTCAAACCCCAAAGATCGCCCAAAAAAACATCAAATTCGATTTGTCTGCCGTCAAATTCGTGGAAATAGCGATTTTTGCGGATTTCATTGCTTTCAACTCTTTCATTTTGCCGAATGTGTCTGCCTTCAAACTGTTCAAAAACGGCGTGTTCGGCTTCGTTCAGATGAATTTCCGAAACTTTCCACTGCGTCAAATCTTCGAGCGGAAAACGATGCTCCAAAATCCACGTCCATTCATTCGTCTGCGGCACACGAATCGTGCGAAGCCGCAGCCGCGTATTTTTGATATAATTGTCGAAAATCTGCAAATGACTGCTCGCCCGCGTCAAAGGTTCGGGCAAATCCCGAATCAAAAAGACGCGGCGCAGTTCGGTTTGATAAGTTTTATTTAACATCGCTTCCTTGTTTTTTTATTCAATTGTTTTATACTTTTTTATTTCCGATTTCAATTATCTAAGAGGTAAATAAATACAAATGCGTTTTAAAATTACATTTTTGACAATAGTTACAACAATTTTTTTGATCGGCTGCACAAAAACGGAAGTTCCCGATACAGCCAATACGTTCAATAAAAACACCAACACAACAATAGCAAACACGAATAATCCGCTTTCGACCACTGCTACACCGGAAGCGGCGACGACCAACAACGCGCCGACGCTTTCGCCGGTTGTCAAAGCCTATTACGAAGCGTTAAAAAACAACGATGATGCGGCATTGCGAAAAGTTTTTTCGCAGGACACTTTGAAATCTTTGGAAGCAGATATGAAAGAGGAAAAACAAAAGTCGCTGGTGAAATTTATCACCGAACTCGAACCCGTTCCAGATAAACCGTTTGAAGCGCGAAACGAAAAAATCGAAGGCGATACGGCAATCGCCGAAATGCGCGGCGGAAGCTATCCGAACGGCATTGATCTCAAATTTGTCAAAGAAAACGGCAAATGGAAAATGACCAATGAAAGTCCCGAATTTCAATCGGTTAAGCAATCGGCGGCGAATTCCAATACGAGCAAATAAAATAATCAGACCGAGGCGACAAATTATTTCGTGATGTTTAAAGCGACCGCTTCCGCCGCTTTGATACCGTCAATTCCGGCTGACAAAATTCCGCCCGCGTAACCTGCACCTTCGCCCGCCGGGAAAAGCCCGTCGGTACTTAAACTTTGCCCGTCCGCGCGGCGTTTTATGCGAATCGGCGAAGACGTGCGCGTTTCGATGCCGGTTAAAAGCGCGTCGTGCATCGCAAAACCTTTGATCTGCTTATCAAACGCCGGAATCGCTTCACGAATCGCGTCAATCGCAAATTTCGGCAGTGCTTCGCTCAAATCAGTTAGATTAATTCCCGGCGTATAAGAAGGTTTGACCGAACCGAGTTCTTTTGAGGCACGTCCGGCGAGAAAATCACCGACAAGCTGCCCCGGCGCATTATAATTTTCGCCGCCCAACTTAAATGCTGTTTCTTCCAATCTGCGCTGAAATTCGATTCCGGCGAGCGCGTTTTCCGGGTAATCTTTTTCGGGCGTGATGCCGACGAC
>JBDTSO010000224.1:0-5673 GCA_039931085.1 Acidobacteriota bacterium
ACCTCCAACGTGACAGGCTGGCGTTCTAACCAACTGAACTACGACTCCGCAAAGAAAATAAGAATACAAAGTTAAAAATACAAAGTTTTTTATTTTTAACTTTGTATTCTAAAAACTTGGTGGGTACGAAGGGACTCGAACCCCTAACTTCCTCCTTGTAAGGGAGGCTGTCTACCAATTGACGTACGTACCCGAAAAAATTTTTATCAAATATACTTCGGCACATCGCCCAAGTTTTTGTCAAAAAACGCGCCGATTAAACCTAACGGCGAATTGCAATGCTACGAAAAATCTACTGTTGATGTCAAGTTAAGAACTAACAAATTTATTGGCTTCCGCTCGATTTGTTTGATTTTTACAGGTACCGATTATCAGATGATCGGCGGTTGTTTAACTTCCGAACTTTAGCTGCGGTTTAGCTGAGAAGCCGCGCAAACTGCCGATCAACTTTCCGATTCGTTCCCGATTAAACGCGTCGAAATCGCTCAAAGTTTACAACGCGCCGCCCGCGAACTAATCTCGAACGTCAAAGAACCCGTTTAATACCAATTTTCGACGCGTCGATGCCGAAGCCCGCCCGAAGTAAGAGTGCGGAAACACACTCACTTCGCGCTTATTTCGGTAAAATATATAATCATTTTTTTGCCCGCGCATTTTATTTCCTTTGAAATTATTCGCGCAAATTCGCGCTCATTCGCGGGCAGATTTCTTCTATTTTGATTCGGCAATTTGAGTAAAAATTACGAAACGCCTTTCGACGCATCCCAAACGCCCTGAAATTTTCTAAGCAAAACAATCTGTCCGGCGTGATATGCGTTGTGAATGTTCATATTAGCAATCGGCGAACTCCACGCCGCGCCGTATTCTTCGGAAACCGTTTCGCTCAACTTGCTTTCGTCCATTTCCCGCAAAGCCGCGCGCCATTCGTCCAAAACCCGAAAAAGTTTCCCCTTCGCCGCTTCCCAATCCGCCGCGCCCGCAAAAGTCAAATCATTTTCCGGCGCGTCTTCAACCCGTTCGTTCCGCAGCTTTTTGAGCCATCTTTCATTCCAGAAACTCAAATGATTAACTGTCTCCAGAATCGAATTATCTAGATTTTCCGTTTTCCAATCCGCCTCATCCGCCGTCAAATTCGCCAGCGCGTTTTTCAGCGCGACAAACCAGTTATTTTCGTCGTAACAGGCAGTAAATTGCTCAAGTAAAATTTCTTTTATCGTCATAATTTTCATTCTAAACGACAACTGATTTCTGGTAAAGTTTTGAGCTGATCTTCCGTTTTTTATTTTTCTAAATTTAACGTAGTCAGAACGGCAACATTACAATTTTAAAACAATTGTAGAAAAATAATCATTAGATAATTTTTGCACGTTAAGCAAAAATTTCAAATCTTGCCGTTCAAATTAAACTGAGCAAAACAAATTTGAAACCGAAATTTCAAAATTGTTATCGTTTTTGACTTCGTGCGGGTTTGTTTATTAAAAATCTTCACTAAGACTTGAATGTTTTAGAAATAATCTCATTCATATTGACTGTTTCCGGGACTTTTTTTCGGAAACATTGTGAAGTAGCTGCTGAAAACCTTCACGTAAAATTTTTATTGTAAATAGTTGGAACCCGATTGTTTCACCGATTGGCTGACTTCAGCAGGTTAATCAACAAAACAAAAGGAATTTTCAGGGATTGAGAGATTAAATGTCGGTCAAACTTGAAGGCTTATTGATAAACTTAGTCGCGCAAAATTTTCCGCTTTACGATCAAATTTTTTGAATTTCACTGACGGTTAAATACGTCTGGAATTCTGGAAAAGACTTTAGAATTTACCAAAGTTAATAAAAAAAATGATTTGCACCTGACGGGAGAAACGGTTTTTATTTGCAACTCGCTTTTTGAGAATAGTAACTCCTGATTGCGAAAACACAAGTTGTTTAAAACTAAAAAAAGTGTTTTCCCGACTCAAATCTTTATGAATCCTTTCATTTTAAAAAGGAGATTAAAATGGCAAAAGATAATGCAAAATCGAATGACGACAAAAAAGATACAAAAACTATGGATAAAAATCCAAAGCCGGCAGTTAATGACACTGAAAAAGCGCAAATTCTGTCCGGCGCGGCTGATAGAATTGATCAGCATCCGCGTCCGGTTCTGCGTTCCGCATTTTTCAGAGAAATGGAATTCAGGAAAAATTTAAGCTCGAATTATGCTGCGCCTTCGCCTTGCGCGAAATCAACAATTCACACAACCGGAAGCAATGAAGATGAAAACAATCTGATTGATTCCAACGGAAATAAAACTTATATCGGTAACTTTCATAAAGGCTTGCCGCATAATAATTTCGGCGAAGTCATTCCGGCGGCGTATCAATCGCTGCTGACTGCTTTGAATAATCCGACACAAGCAAATTTTGCGGGTATTCAATTAGGTTTGGGAAGAAAATTTGTGAATCCGCAAGCCGGTTTAGCAAAAGATCAGGAAGGTCCTGACCCGCATAATATGAAAATGCGTTCCGCGCCGAAATTAAAAAGCGCGGAAGCGGCGGCGGAAATCGTCGAACTTTATTGGATGTCGCTGCTTCGTGATGTTCCCTTTGCGATATTTGGCAGTTCATCAAAAGTTGCCGATGCCGCGCAGGAATTGTCCGGTTTGGCGGATTTTACCGGACCGAAAGATGCCGGAATTGTTACATCGCAGACAATTTTTCGCGGCTGCGGCGCAGGTCCCACAATCGGTCCTTTTATTTCGCAGTTTCTGCTGAAAGACGTTCCCTACGGTTCGCTGACGGTAAATCAAAAACAAAAAACCGTTTTAGGTGAAAATGTTTTGGGAGTCGGCAATGCCGATTATTTAAAGGATTTTCCGACCTGGCTGAATATTCAAAACGGCACGACCAGTTTTCCGTCCGATTTATTTGACGGAACAAAGCGTTATATCAGAAATATGCGCGATATGGGACAATACGTTCACGTTGACGCGCTTTATGAAGCATACTTGAATGCGTGTTTGATTTTGCTCGGAATGAACGCGCCGCTTGATGCGGGAAATCCGTATAATTCACCAAAACCAGCTTCAACTACACAAATTGGTTTCGGAACATTCGGCGGACCGCATATTTTGAGTCTGGTCTGCGAAGCGGCAACGAGAGCCTTAAAATGTGTCTGGCATCAGAAATGGTATGTTCACAGACGTTTGCGTCCCGAAGCATACGGCGGTTTGATTCATCAAACAAATGCCGGAGCAAAAATTTATCCGGTTCATTCGCAAGCCTTGAATTCGCAAGCTGTGGCGGAAACATTTACGAAAAACGGAACATATCTTTTGCCGATGGCATTTCCCGAAGGCAGTCCGACGCATCCGGCTTACGGCGCGGGACACGCGACGGTTGCCGGTGCCTGCACGACGATTCTAAAAGCCTTTTTTGAAGAAAATACGGTGATCACGAATCCGGTTGTTGCAACCGCCGACGGAAACGATCTTGCGTCGTATGTCGGTGCTGATGCCGGAAATTTAACCGTCGGCGGCGAATTGAACAAAATTGCCGCAAATATTTCTATCGGTAGAAATATGGCTGGAGTTCACTGGCGAAGCGATTATTACGATTCGATCCGTCTGGGCGAGCGCGTTGCGATCTGTATTCTTTGGCATCAGAGAAAAGATTATAACGAAGATTATTCATTCACGTTCACAAATTTTGACGGAAATCAGGTGAAAATTGACAAAAACGGCGTAACCGGATTAAAACACGGATTTAGCCCTTGCAAGGATAGAGATAAAGATGTTTTATAATTTTTCCATCCGTGTCGGCAGCCTGAAGAATAATTGCAGAATTTTTATAGAAAAATCGATTTGCTTCAATTGTTAGACTGCCGACACAAATATTCCGATTATATAAAGGTAAATTGTGAATTAAAGACTATTTGTTAAAAATTTCCATTCATTTTAATTTACAACGGAATCTTAAAACCTCGTTGCTCAAAATGATAGTCGTGCGTGAAAATTTCCATGATGCCGAGTTAGCGACAGACCTTAAACTTCTGGTCAATGTGCTTTCAATTTCCGCCTGCGCCGGTTTTATTCATTTTATCAAATTAGATTTTTCGCCTTCTTGACGACATTTTCAACTGTAAAACCGTAATCTTTGAAAACATCTTCAGCAGGTGCGCTTGCGCCGAATTTGTCAACGGTCAGCGTGTTGCCTTCGAGTCCGACGTATTTGTACCAGCCCAAAGATACGCCCGCTTCGATTGCCAAACGTGCCGTTATGTTTTTTGGCAAAACCGATTCTTTGTATTTGGCAGATTGTTCATCGAAAAATTCCCAACAAGGCATCGAAACAACCCGCGTCGGCGTTCCGCCTGCATTTAATTTTTTACGCGCTTCCATTGCCAGACCGACTTCCGAACCTGTCGCAATTAATATCAATTGCGGCTCGGATTTTTCGCCTTTTTTCGTTTCGGCTTCGGCTAAAACATACGCGCCTTTGTGCAAACCTTTGGCATCGGCGAATTTTTTGCGGTCAATGACGGCGACTTTTTGGCGCGAAAAGGCGAATGCCGTCGGTGTTGTGTCGCTTTCGAGCGCGGCTCGCCACGCTTCGCGGGTTTCGTGCGCGTCGCACGGGCGAATAACATTCAAGTTTGGAATCGCACGGAGCGCGGCGAGATGTTCGACTGATTGGTGCGTCGGACCGTCTTCGCCCAGACCGATGGAATCGTGTGTGAAAACGAACAAAACTTGGATGTGCGAAAGGGCGGCGAGGCGGATGGCGGGGCGCATATAATCGCTGAAAGTCTGGAACGTGCCGCCGAACGGAATGACGCTGCCGTATAAAGCCATCCCGTTCATTTCCGCGCCCATCGAATGTTCGCGGATGCCGTAATGGAGATTTCTCGCCGCGTAATTGTCCGGTTCAAAGCTGCCGGAAGCGTCAATTTTCGTGTTGTTCGACGGTGCGAGATCGGCTGAACCACCGAGAAGCTGCGGGACTTTTTCGGCGATGGCGTTGATGACTTCGCCCGAATAAGCACGAGTCGCTTTTGATTGAACATCATCGAATTTCGGCAGGAATTTTTCCCATCCTTCGGGCAATTTATTAAGGCGGGTTTCCTGCAAATTTTTACCGAGATCGTTATGCGTTTTCTCGAATTTTTTGACCAGCGCGTCCCAGTCTTTTTCATACATCGCGCCTTTTTTCACGGCTTCGCGGAAATGATTTAACGCTTCTTTCGGAATGTAAAAACTTTTGTTTTCGTCCCAGCCGAGATTGCGTTTCGTTTCTTTGACGGCTTCCGCGCCGGGAGCGTCCGAGTGCGCTTTGCGCGTTCCCTGACTCGGCATACCAAAACCGATAATCGTTTTAACGCGAATCAGTTTCGGCTTATCTTTGATTTTTTGCGCGTCGGAAATCGCCTTTTCAATTGCCTTCAAATCGTTGCCATCTTCGACCATAATGACGTGCCAGCCGGCGGCTTCAAACCGTTCGGTTGCATCTTCGGTGAACGCCAAAACCGTTTCGCCCTCAATCGTAATGTGATTGTCGTCATACAAATAAATCAAATTATCGAGCTGCAAATGTCCAGCTATACTCGCTGATTCGTAGGAAATTCCTTCCATCAAATCGCCGTCCGAGCAGATGCAGTAAATAAAATGATCCACAATCGGAAACCCGTCCTGATTAAA
>JBDTSO010000225.1:0-5639 GCA_039931085.1 Acidobacteriota bacterium
CGCGCCGAATCACGCCCGCGCCGCCGTGTATGACAAAACCCAAACGCGGATTTTGCGGCGATTGTAACTGTTTTATTGAAGGATGAGTCGCTTTTTGCGCTGAAATGCTCAACGGCAGAACTAATAGAACTAGTGCTAAGAAAATCGCTGTTATTTTTTTCACTTTTTGCTCCAAGAAAGATTGAAAAGTTGAAAACAGATTATCACAAAATGACATTATTGGATATTGAAACAGACGGGGCGCAGGCTTCCAGTCTGCAAGTTTGCGACAGCAAGTGAATTTACCGTAAAAATAATGAATCACGATTACACCAACATTCTTCGGGATTTTTCGTCAGTCAGTGTGGATGAAATTTGTTTAAAAGGCGGCGAGATGAACGCGCCGCAGTAAATCCTGATAACGCACATCATCATGCAATCCGTCGAGCGCGGGGTCAATTTTCATCGAAATCAAATCGGCTTGGCGAACGGCGTAAGATTTTTTGAGCCACGCCAACGCTTTTTCGCGGTCGCCGATCTCAGCGTAGTAACAACCGATAATATACGGCGAAGTTTCGCCTTTTTTCGTGGCGGCAAGTTTTTCAATTTCCATTCGCGCTTCGTCGGTTTTGCCAGTCGCTATCAAAAATTCAATTGAAGTTTCATTTTTGTCGGAGTCGGGAAGTTTATCCCAAAATTCCTTAGCGCGTCCGATGTCGCCGGTTTGTAAATAAGCCCGCGCCTTCATCCACAAGGCGGAAGCGTTAGTCGGGTTTTGGTCTAGCTGCAAATCCGCCTGTTCCAATGTTTTTTCGGGCTTACGCCAATACAAATACAGTTCGGATAAGTTTAATCGAACGCCAGCCGAAAGCGGGTCTATTTGTTGGGCATAAAGCAATTCGCTTTCAGCTTCGGCGAATTTTCCCCGCACGGTCAGAATATTTGCCAGCCACATTCGCGCTAGCAGATGATTGGAGTTTTTCTCGACAGCTTGGCGCAGTAAATTTTCGCGTAATTCTAAATCGTAATTTTTATTAGTTTTCGTTTCGCTCAAAACCAGCAGCGCGTCAGCCGAATCGCCATCAATTTTTAAGGCTTCGTTCGCGTGAATTTCGGCTTTTTCAATAACGGAATGCGGCGGAGTTAAAGAATTCGAGTCCATTACAATATAAGTCGTGGCGATGGCTTCATGCGCTTCGGCGAAATTCGGTGTGATTTTTAATGCCTGTTCAAAGAGTCCCACGGCTTTAGTTAATGATTCCAAAGACAAATTCTTGCGAAGCTGTATGCCCAGCAAATAAAGGCGATAGGCTTCTGAATCAATATTTTGAGCGACTTCGGTTTTCGAGCAGTTTCCCGCTTCGATTTTTGTCAGTAGATCGCAGGCGATTTGATTTTGCGTCGTAAAAACATTGTGGAGCGAACTGTTTGCCGCGTCGTTCGTCCATAAAATTTTGCCGTCGGCGGTATCAACCAAATTCACTTCGAGGCGCATTTCATCGCCGAATTTTCGCAAACTGCCTTCCAGAATTGCTTCGACTTGCAGTTTTTCGCCGATTTCGCGCGGTTCGATGTCTTTATTTTTAAACGCGAAACTCGAACTGCGCGAGATGACTTTCAGTTCGCTGTGCCGCGAAAACTCATTAATTAAACCTTCCGTCAAACCGTCGGACAAGTAATCGTTCGCCGAGTCGCCGGTCAAATTCCGAAGCGGCAAAACTGCAATCGAATTGATTTTCGGAAATTTGTGGGCGGCGTTTTTCGCACCTCGTGGCAGATAAACGCTCACCGCAAAACTCGCCGACAAAAATAAAATTACGCCTAAAATCGAAATTAAAACGATCCGCGAACGCCAAAAAGACGTTTCCGCCGTCGCAAAATTACGCCGGTTTTTCGATTCGCCTTCCGCCTTTAGACTTTGAACTTTAAACCTTGAACTTTGAATCTCTTCAACTTCGCCGATAAAACGAAAACCGCTTCCGCGTTTGGTTTCGATAAAGCGCGAAGGTCTTTCTCTGTCATTTATAGCCTGCCGAATCGTCTTGACGGTTTTTCGCAAAACTTCGTCGTAAACGTCGTGTCCGTCCCAAAATGTATCGAGCAGTTCGTCACGGCTGACGACGCGCTCGCGGTTTTCAATCAAAAACAAAAGAATATCGAACGGACGCTTCGCCAGATGAATCGGCTCATCGCGCCGCGAAAGAATTTGCGACCCGGTTTCGAGTCTGAAATCCGCAAACTTGTAACAAATTTTTTCTCGATTTTCGTCTTTCATCCATCAATATCCGCCAAAAGTCCGCTAAAATTCCTTTTAACTTCCTTTTTCTAAAGCCGATTTGTTTTAAATTTTTAGTCAACGAAATTTGAATACATTATAAAGGAAGTTTTGCTTTATGAAAAAGGAATTATTGGCATTTTGTCTTTTGCTGACGAGTTTTTTGTTATTTTCCGCAATGGCGAAAGCTGCCGTTTTTACCGTTTCGCGCGGCGACGACCGCAACAACGCAACTTGCGTATTGGGCGATTGCTCTCTGCGCGAAGCTATCAAAACCGCTAATAACGCCGCCGGAAGCGACACGATAAATTTTGCGGCGGGCATAACTTCGATTCAATTAACAAGCGCACTGCCCGACGTTACTTCGGTTATTTCGATTCAAGGCGGAAGCGGCATTACCGTTACGGGCAATAAAGCGGTCAGCACTTTTCGACCGTTTCACGTTGTTATTGCAGGCGTAGGCGATTTAACTCTTGACAAAATCACCGTTACGAACGGCAAGGAAACCGCCGGCGGCGGTCTTTGGAACCAAGCGACGGCGACTTTGACAAACTGTACGTTTAGCGGAAACGAAGCGACTTCAGACGCGGGCGGAGTTTACAACACCGGCACGATGACGATTTCAAACAGCGTCATCAGCGGCAATTCCGCCGTTTTCAATGGCGGCGGAATCCGAAACGGCGGGACATTGACGATTATCGAAAGTACCGTCGCCTCTAACAGTTCCAACGTGATGGGAAGCACACTTGCCAACAGCAACGGCGGCGGAATCTACAACGTCGGTTTTTTAACTGTTGTCAGAAGCACAATTTCGGGAAATATCACCGCAGGCAACGGCGGCGGCATCAGCAACGGCGCACAATTCGCGGTCAGAATTATCAACAGCACGATTTCACTCAACTCGGCGTATCAAGGCACGGGCGGCGGTTTTTACGATTTGGGCGCGGGAACGACCATCACGAATGCCACCATAACCGCCAATATTGCGACCGTCGGCAGCGGCTTTTACAACGAAAATACTAATCAATCCTCATTTCTGCGAAACACGATTGTCGCCGCCAACACCGGCGGCGCGACCACATCCGATGTTTTCGGAGCTTTCAGCAATTCCTTTAACAATTTAATCGGCACATCCGACGGCTCAACCGGACTTGTCAACGGCGCGAACGGCAATATCGTCGGAACAATCGCCGCGCCGGTTGACCCGAAGATTATGCCGCTTGCCGACAACGGAGGCGCGACGCAAACACACAAATTAATGTCGGACAGTCCGGCGATAAATGCCGGAAGCAATGCGCTGGCGGTTGATCAAAATAATACGGCTTTGACCACCGACCAGCGCGGCGCGGGTTTTCCGCGCATCAACGACGGAACGGTGGACATCGGCGCGTTTGAATCTAGTTCTCCGACAGCCGCATCAGTCAACATTGATGGGAAAGTAACGACAATCAACGGACGCGGCATTGCGCGAGCAACAGTAACCATAACCGATTCAGCCGGAAACCGGCAGACAAGAATGACAAATTCATTCGGTTATTTTCGCTTTCAAGATATTCCGGCGGGCGAAACCTACATCATCGAGGTAAGAAACAAACTTTATGTTTTTGCTCCTCAAGTTATCAGTTTGACGGAAGACATTGATGTCTTAAATTTTACGGCTTTGCTGTCAAAGCAAAACCTTGAGGAGATACAAAAATGAGAAAATTTTTTTTAACAATCTGTTTATTTTTATTTATTCTTCCGGCAGTTTCTGCCAACGTGAATGCAGCAACTTTTTTCGTAACAAACACGAGCGACAGCAGTGCCGTCGGTTCGGGAAGTTTGCGCCGCGCTATTTTGGATGCAAATGCGGCGAACACCAATGACGTTATCGAATTTGACACGGGTGTCTTCGCATCACCTCAAACAATTACGTTGACAAATAGCGGGTTGACCGTTGACAACGCCGGAGGTTTAACAATCAACGCGATGAATCTGAACACCGTTACCGTTGCGCGAAGCAGCGCGGGCGGAACGCCGCAGTTCGCTATTTTTACAATTAACAATACGACCATCATCAACGGTTTGACAATTACGAATGGTTCGGCAGCCAGCGGAGGATTCGGCGGCGGAATTTTGAATAACGGCGCGGCGAGCAATCTGACTTTAAATAATGTTACAGTCCGCAACAACGCTTCACCGACCAGCGGCGGCGGAATTTTCAACGCAGGCGGGACGCTCACAATCAATACCAGCAGCATCAACAGTAATACCGGCGGAACCGGCGCGGGCAGCGGCATTGCGAATTTCGGCGGAACTGTCACAATTTCCAGTTCAACCGTCAACGGCAATTCGGGCAGTGGCGGAGGAGGCGTTTCCAGCGGCGGTGATTTCGGTAAATTGACAATTTCCAATTCTACTATCAGTAACAATACAACCGCCAAAAACGGAAGCGGAATTGACGTTTTCAGTGTCAGCGGAATGGTCGTCATTTCCAATTCCACTATCAGCAACAATACGACCAACGGCACTGATGTTATCGGCGGCGGAGGAATCCGCAACGTAAGTTCTTCGTCATTCTTTTTAATCAACTCTACCGTTAGCGGCAATCGTGTCGTTGGCGGACTCGCCGATAACGGAGGCGGCATTTACAACGGGGCGAATCTGACTATTACAAACTCGACAATCACCGACAATGAAGTGAGCGGTTCAACCAGCGCGAGCGGAGTTTTGAGCGCGTCTGGCGGCGTAACACTGACGGTTCGCAACAGCATCATCGCCGGAAACCGCAACAATGCCGCCGTGTCGGATGTGAGAAATGAAAATGGTGGAACATTTACTTCATCAGGCTATAATTTAATCGGCAATCGCGGCACTGTTACAATCTTCAACCAAACGGGCGACCAAACCGGAACGAATGCGGCGGTTCTCAATCCGCAACTCGCTCCGCTTGGTAACAACGGCGGCACAACGCAAACTCACGCGCTTCTCGCCAATTCGCCCGCCATTAATGCCGGAAACAACGCGCTCGCGCTCGATGCGAATAATCAGCCTTTGACAACCGATCAGCGCGGCGCAGGCTTTCCGCGCGTCAACGGCGGCACGGTTGACATCGGCGCGTTTGAATCCAGCGGGCAGCAAATCGCTCGCACACAGTTCGACTTTGATGGTGACGGCACAGCCGATATTTCCGTTTTCCGACCGTCAAACGGAACTTGGTATTTAATAAATTCACAGGGCGGATTTTTTGCCGCACAATTCGGCGCAAGCGGCGACAAAATCGTTCCCGCCGATTACGACGGCGACGGCAAAACCGATTTGGCGGTTTATCGCAACGGCACGTGGTATCTAAACAGAAGTCAAGCCGGATTTACCGGCATTCAATTCGGCGATGTTAATGATATTC
>JBDTSO010000226.1:0-5632 GCA_039931085.1 Acidobacteriota bacterium
TTTTCTTTGGAAAAGCGGAAGGCATCGGCAATCCGGTGATGTATGTCGGCGCGAAGACCGGACGCGACGGAATTCACGGCGCGACGATGGCGAGCGCGGAATTTGACGAAGAAGCATTAGAAAAACGTCCGACGGTGCAGGTTGGCGATCCGTTTTTGGAAAAACTTCTGCTCGAAGCGTGTTTGGAAGCGATGCGCTCAGGCGCGATTGCCGGAATTCAGGATATGGGTGCGGCGGGCTTAACTTCGTCGTCGGTTGAAATGGCGGCGCGTGCCGGAACGGGTTTGGAGCTCGATTTAACGCTCGTTCCGCAGCGCGAAACCGGAATGACGGCGTATGAAATGCTTCTTTCGGAATCGCAGGAACGAATGATTATCGTCGCGCACAGTGGACGCGAAAAACAGATTGTCGAGATTTTCAACAAATGGGAACTCGATGCCGTCGTCGTCGGGCGCGTCGTTGAAGGAAACCGCCTTAAAATCTTTCACAACGGCGAAATGGTCGCCGATTTGCCAGTTGATAAATTAACTGACGAAGCTCCAAAATATCAAAGACCGATGAGTCCAAAGTCCAAAATCCAAAGTCCAAAGTCTAAAAATACAGGACACAGGACACAGGACGAAGGACAAGCATTGAAAATGCTTCTCGCCGCGCCGAATATTTGTTCAAAACATTGGGTCTATGAACAGTATGACACGATGGTTCGGACGAATACAGCAATTTTGCCGGGCGCGGATGCGGCGGTTGTGCGTATCAAGGAAACGCGGCGGGCAGTTGCGATGTGTTTGGACGGAAACGCGAGATTTGTCGCCGTTAATGCAAAAGAAGGTGCGAAATTGGCGGTTGCCGAAAGTGCGCGAAACGTCGTCTGCGTCGGCGCGAAACCAATTGCCGTCACCAATTGTTTGAACTTCGCTTCGCCGGAAAGACCGGAAGTTATGCAAAGTTTTTCCGACGTGATTGACGGAATGAAAGAAGCGTGCGAAATGTTTGAAACGCCTGTCGTTTCGGGAAATGTTTCCTTTTACAACGAAACCGACGGGCGCGGAATTTTGCCGACCCCGGTGATCGGAATGGTCGGTTTAATTGAAGATACACGCAAAATTATCACGCGCGGTTTCAAAAACGAAGGTGATTTCATTGCTTTGTTAGGAACGACAAACGACGATTTAAGCGTCAGCGAATACGCGCAAACGATTCTCGGATTTTCGACTGATGAACTAATCGAAAACGGCGAAGTTCCCGTGCTTGATTTAGATTTGGAGAAAAAAGTTCAGCAAACTTGTTTGGATTTAATAGATAGACTACTAATTAATTCCGCGCACGATTGTTCCGACGGCGGTTTAGCCGTGACAATTGCCGAAAGCTGCTTTTCTTCGCTGAATCGCCAAGCAATCGGCGCGGAAGTTGATTTGAAAAACGAAAATTTAGCAGCCGAAGCGCAGCTTTTCGGTGAGTCGCCGTCACGCATCTTGATAAGTTTTGCGCCGGAAGATCTCGAAAAGGTAAAAGAAATTACTGTTGATTGTCCGTTTGAAGTTTTGGGAAAAATTGGCGGCGAAACTTTAAATATAAAACTCAATGACAAAAAAGTTATTTCTGCGAAAACCGCAGAATTGGAAAATATCTGGAAAAACTCTTTAGAAAAACAATTAAAAAATTAAAGTAATTCTAAATTAATTTGGGTTCTGGAATTTTATATGAGCAAACCCGGCGTTTATCTTCACATTCCGTTTTGCCGTTCGCGGTGTTCTTACTGCGATTTTGCGACGGATATTTATAAATCCGGGGAAGCTGTTGACCGATACGTTTCCGCGCTTGTTAGAGAAATTTCCAAATTCCAAATTCCAAATTCCAAATTCCAAATTGATACAATTTATCTCGGCGGCGGAACGCCTTCGCTTTTGTCTCCGAAACAGCTTGAAGAAATTCTCAATGAGGTTCACAAAAAATTTTCGGTTGATCAAAAATCGGAAGTTACAATGGAAATGAATCCCGCGACGGTTACGCTTGAAAACTTGCGGGAATTTAAAAATCTCGGCGTGAACCGTGCCAGTTTCGGAGCGCAAACTTTTGACGATGCGGAACTCAAACGACTCGGCAGACGGCACACGGAAAGCGATGTGCGCGAAACGATTGAATTACTGCGAAACGCCGATTTTAACAATGTCAGTTTTGATTTAATCGCCGGTTTGCCGCGTCAATCGCTAAAAGATTGGGAACGAAATCTGAATGAAGCACTCAAATTAAAACCTGAACATCTGTCGCTTTATCTGTTGGAAATTCACGAAGCGACACCGCTTGCCGAGCAAATCAGAAGCGGACGGCAACCGTTGCCCGACGAAGATTTAGCCGCCGAAATGTATAAAATGATGATTAGAAAAGTTTCGGAAAATGATTATCAACAATACGAAATCTCAAATTTCTGTCTTTCCGGTTTTGAATCAAAACATAATTCAAAATACTGGACGCTCGACACGGTTTTCGGTTTCGGCTGTTCGGCGCATTCTTATGACGGCGAAAATCGCCGTTGGTCGAATGAACGTGACACTTTAAAGTATGTTGAATCCGTTGAAAATGAAAGTTTCAGGCATATTGAAGATAATGAAACGGACATAAAATTTGAATATTTGTTTTTGGGTTTGCGATTGAATAGAGGAATTGAAATTAACGAATATCAAAAGCGTTTTGGCACAGATTTGGTTTTGGAATACAAAAAACAATTAGATTATTTGGAAAAAGCCGATTTAATAAAGTTTGACGGTGATTTTTTGAGATTAACCGACAAAGGTTTTTTGTATTCAAATGAAGTTTTTAATGCTTTCGCCTAAATAAAAACAAAAAAGTTTTCAGCCGGAGCGCAGACGGCTCGTCCACGCTCCAATTAGCAATAAATAACATAGTTTCAAAGTTTATCTGCAAGTAAAAGCAACCGGCATCGTTCCTTAACTCGTCAAATCAAGCGTAAATAACAAAACCCCGCGCTGAACTACTTTTAAATGAGGAGAATAATTATGAATTTTAAAAATGCCGTAAGTCTATTTTGTATTGTATTTGTCGGTTTAATATCGGCAATTTTCGTCAATGCACAAGGCGTGATTGTCCCGATTATCTGCGACGTGCGCCCGTGCCGTCCGTTGCCGCGTCCGCGTCCCGTGCCGATTCCGAATGCTTTGCCCGTTAAATCAATCGAGTTAAATACAAAAATCGAAGGACAAGTGGCGACGACGCATCTCGAACAGGTTTTTCGCAACGACACGCCTTATACTTTGGAAGGGACTTATTTTTTCCCGATTCCTGAAACGGCTTCGATTGTCGAATTTGCGATTTGGGAAAACGGCAAAAAGCTCGTCGGTGAAGTTCGTTCACGCGAAGAAGCGCGAAGAATTTATGACGAAATTGTCAGAAGACAGCGTGATCCCGGACTTTTGGAATACGCCGGAAAGGATTTGTTTCAGGCTTCGATTTTTCCGATTCCGCCGAATTCCGATAAAAAACTCGAACTGACTTATTCGCAAATTTTAAGAGCCGAATCCGGCACGGTCGCTTATCGTTATCCGCTCGGAACAGGCAGAAATTTGTGGAGAAACAATAATCCGCAAATCGAAAATGTCGTAATGCGAAACGGCGAAAACAATCAAAAATTCGGCACGGTTTCAGGCAAAATCGAGATCATCGGCAGAGAAGCGTTACGCAATATTTATTCGCCGTCACATTCGATTGAAGTCAAAAATAAGGGCGAAAAAGCCGCGTCGGTTTCATTTGAAACTTCCAACAACGACAACGATTTCCAACTTTTTTACGGTTTATCAAACAACGATTTCGGAATGTCGCTTTTAACTTACCGCGAAGCCGGAAAAGACGGTTATTTTCTGCTCCAATTGTCGCCGAAAGACAATCTCACGGAAAAGGATTTGGTTAATAAAGACATCGTTTTCGTGCTTGATACGAGCGGTTCAATGGCGGACGAAGGCAAAATGGAAAAGGCGCGTTCGGCGTTGCTTTTCGGCATCAGAAATCTGCGCGACGGCGACCGATTTAACGTCGTCGGTTTCGCGGGCGAAGAACATTTAATGGAAAGCAAGCCGATTTCCGCCGACGCTTCCGGCAAAAAACGCGGCGAAGAATTTGTCAAAAAATTAACGCCGACCGGCGGCACGAATATAAATGATGCTTTAAAAGCGTCATTGCGCCAATTCGATTCAAACGACAGACCGAAACTGCTCGTTTTTATGACTGACGGTTTGCCGACGGTTGGCGAACAGAATGTAGAAAAAATTATAAACAATGCGAAGGAAATAAAAGTTGACGGTTTGCGTCTGTTCACGTTCGGTGTCGGCTACGATGTCAACACGCGCCTTTTGGACAAAATTGCGGCGGAAAATTCTGGCGCGGCTGATTATGTCGAACCGAAGGAAGATTTGGAAGTCAAAGTTTCTAACTTTTTTACTAAAGTAAATTCGCCGGTTTTGACCGATTTGAATTTAGATTTCGGCGGCGTAAATACCGATCTTCTTTATCCGCGGGAGTTGACCGATATTTTCAAAGGAACACAATTGACTTTGATCGGACGTTACAAAAATGCCGCCGATATTGAAAATGTGTCGCTTCGTTTGACGGGAAAATCCGGTAAAGAAACGCGTACGTTTGAATATAAAAATCTCGATTTTCCGTTC
Organism: Acidobacteriota bacterium; assembly: GCA_039931085.1. Lineage (GTDB taxonomy): Bacteria > Acidobacteriota > Blastocatellia > Pyrinomonadales > Pyrinomonadaceae. Next base: position 4,677 of record JBDTSO010000226.1, read on the forward strand.
CGCGCCGAAGCTAACAATTTTCTGCCGCGACTTTGGGCGACGCGGCGCGTCGGCTGGCTGGTCGAACAGATTCGCTCAAACGGCGAAAACAAAGAACTGCGCGACGAAATCGTTGACTTGGGAACGCGCTACGGAATCATTACGCCTTACACTTCTTATCTGGCAACAGACGGAACAGCGAGCGATCAATTTAGAACTTCAAACGATCCGCACGGATTCGTTAATGGAATGTCAATCGGAAGAAGAAATGTCCGAAGTCAAAGCGATTCGAGAAATTCCGCGCCGACAGTTGGTGTGGCAGACTTACCTATTAACGGACGACAAATTACGGTTTTGACTGAATCCAATAGAGCATCCGTAGATGTTGTTTCAGGTAAAGATGCGGTTGAAAAAAGTAAAAAAGCTCAAGCACAGCAGGAAACTTTAAAAATTACTACCGAAAACGATGATGCAATCAGAGTTGCCGGAAATTTGAAAAAAGTCGGCGTGAAAACTTTTTATCTTGAAAATGGCGTTTGGATTGATTCCGAATTCAAGGAAGAAGCCAAAATTCCCGAAACCAAACTCGAATTTGCGAGCAACGAATTCTTTGATTTAATCACTAAAGAAAAAGATTTAGCGCAGTATTTCGCGCTCGGCGAGCAAGTCGTCGTCGTTTGGAAAAGCAAAGTTTATCGCATTGTTAAGTGATGAAATTCACTTAAAGTTGATAATCGGTTTTTATCGAAAAGGTGATTTATGGCAAAATAAAAGTTTATTTTTTCCATAAATCACCTTTTTTATATTTAACAGGAGAATAAAAGTGGCAATTATTCGCAGCACATTTTTTTTATTTATTACTTTGGCATTCGCCGCGCAGATTTCCACCGCGCAATCGGGCTGGGTTTTCAATAAAAGCGGCGGTTCGGGCGATTTGGTAACGGTCTTTTTTACGACTTCGGAACGCGGCTTTGTCG
>JBDTSO010000227.1:0-5629 GCA_039931085.1 Acidobacteriota bacterium
AGTTCGTCCGAATTAAAATTAACGGCGTGAAGTTGTCCGAGAAATCTTTGAACGGTTTCCTTTTTGTTGTTGACGCTCAAATCCTTCGTGTTGCCCTGCAAAGCGACCTGCAAAACGCGGTTAATATCTTCGCCCTGATGAACGCGCCCGCGCACGAGTGCTAAATTTTCATCGAATTTTATCGCTTCGGAAAGCCGCGCGGTTTTGAAAGATTTGGTCGTGGCGAGCAGATAAATCGCTTCGAGCCAGTTGGTTTTGCCTTGCCCGTTTTCGCCGAAAATAATGTTCAAACCCTTTCCGCAAGTTATTTTACCGTTTAAGTTACGGAAATTTTCCGCTTCCAGCGTTTCGAGCAGCATAACCGTCATTTTATCATAAAAATAACTTTCGGACAGTGAACAAAGTTTTTATGTTTGCAAGATTACAGAACTGCTTTTTGTGATTTTTTATACTGAATTTTAATATTAAATTTATCGAAGAAATGAATATTTTAAGCGAAAAAATTAAAGAAAAAGCGAGTGAGTTTGAAAACACAACCGATGTTGCGGATGAAATTTTAGAACTTGTCGGCGATGCAAATTTTGTTTTGATCGGCGAAGCGTCGCACGGAACGCACGAATTTTATAAATATCGCGCCGAAATCACAAAGACACTGATCGAAGAAAAAAACTTTTCGGCAATCGCCGTCGAAGCCGATTTTCCTGACGCTTACCGCGTCAATCGCTATGTGCGCGGCGCGGGCAAAGACAAATCAGCGAACGACGCGCTTTCCGATTTTCGACGTTTTCCGCTTTGGATGTGGCGCAACGCCGACGTTTTGGATTTTGTCGGCTGGCTCACAGAATATAACGATAACTTGAAAACGACTGAAAGAATCGGATTTTACGGCATTGATTTATACAGTCTTCATTCTTCGATGGCAGCCGTTCTCGATTACCTCGAAAAGGTTAACCCGGAAGCCCAAAACGGGTGAGTTATCGTTACTCGTGCTTCGATCATTACGGCGAAGACGCGCAGAATTACGGTTATGCGGCGAGTTATAATTTGTCCGATTCGTGCAGAGATGAAGTCATCAAGCAACTCGTAGATTTGCAGCGACGTGCCGCCGATTATATGAACTGCGACGGTTTTGTCGCCCGCGACGAATTCTTTTACGCCGAACAAAACGCGCGTCTGGTGAAAAATGCCGAAGAATATTACCGCGAAATGTTTCGCGGGCGCGTGTCTTCTTGGAACTTGCGCGACCGACATATGACGGAAACTATAATCGCTTTGGCTGAACATCTAAAGACGCAAAATAAAACGGCGAAAATCGTCGTTGGGCGCATAATTCTCATCTCGGCGACGCACGAGCGACGGATATGGGCGCACGCGGCGAATGGAACGTCGGACAGCTTGCCAGAAAAAAGTTCGGCGGCGAAAATGTCATAAATATCGGTTTCGCGACATATTCGGGAACGGTTACGGCGACATCGAATTGGGACGAAACCGCGCAATTGAAACGAGTTCGCCCCGCGCTCGAAAACAGTTACAAACTGCTTTTTCACAAAACCGGAATGCCGCGATTTTTTCTGAATCTGCGCGATTCAGGAATTAAGGAATTATTGAGCAGTCCGCGCCTTGAGAGAGCCACCGGCGTAATTTATCGCCCTGAAACCGAGCGTTTGAATCATTATTTCGACGCTGATTTGCCGGAACAGTTTGACGGCGTAATTCATTTTGACAAAACGCGGGCGGTTGAACCTTTAGATAAAGTTGCGACGTGGACTTCGACAGACGCGCCGGAAACTTTTCCTGAAGGAATTTAGAGTGAAAATGACGTATAATCAAATTCGCCGGTTAGAAAATTCAAAAATTTCTCCGAAAAAACATAATCGGGAATTTGAATCATTATCAAGTCGCTTGAAAATCGCTCGACATTTTACTTCCAATAATTTATATTTTTATACATCGCGCATTTCGTGCGACAAAACAATTTCCCAATAATTTTTTTGATAACAAATAATAACTGATTGATTTGCTGAAAGCAGAAACAAAAATGTTTCTGTATTTAATCGGAGTTTTTATTCTTTCAGCAATCTGTGTTAAATTATGTTGAATTTTGTTCAACATATCTAAATAGTAAATTTATTAAAAAGTTATGCGTTTTTTTTCTATCTTGTTTTTTACAATTCTTTTGAGTTTGTCCGTTTTCGCTTATTCAAATAGCGGCACAAACCCGCTTGCGGAAAATTTTACGGGAATATCTTTAGATGGCACGATAATTAATCTCGCCGATTTGCGCGGCAAAGTCGTGGTCGTTTCTTTTTGGACGACAAGATGCGCGATTTGCGCGGCGGAAGTTCCCAAACTCAACAAATTAGCCGACGCTTACAAAGGCAAAAATGTTGTTTTTCTCGGTTTGACAACCGATAATGAAGCGAAGGTAAAAGATTATTTGCGGAAAAAGCCTTTTAATTTCAATATTTTGCCAAACAGCTTCGGCACTTTGTTAAAATACGCCGACAGAGACGGCAGCGGAAATGTGAATATGGGTTATCCGACTCATTATCTCATCAATCAAAAAGGCGAAATAGAACTGAAAACAAACGGTTTTGATAAAGCCGGATTGCTCGATTCAAATATCAGACGATTGTTGATGCCTAATTAATAAGGCAATTTTTTATTCAACATTCATCTGCTTTTTCTAATCGTTCAGGCAGTTTGCAATTCCTTTAATTGTTCGGCAACGGCGCGGATAAATTCCTTATTTGTCGTCAAAGTCTCAATACTTTCCTTGATTTCCAACACTTCATCCAACAAATCCTTTTCCATTATTTTTCTGAGTTCGGCGTTTATCTGCGTTTGATAAGGTGCGGCATTTGTCGGAGAAGCGCGATTTTTAAAATGCTCAAGCACATCTAAATCAACGCGCAAAGTAACCTGAACTTTGATGCTTGACGGCGCGACATCTTCCGGTTTGGCAACTCTCGTCGTTCGGCGATAAGCATGTTTTCCGGGTTTTTGAATATCATCGTCCGTCCAGCCTTTTTTCAACGCCTCGTCATATTCTTTTTGTGTAACTTCCAAAATCAAATCTTTATCGGTTTTGCTCATAATAAATCTTTCTCTCTTTCACCTTCCCTTTGCGGGCAGAAATTATTCTGATGATTTCGTCGTCGGTTTCAACAGCGGGAACCATAAATGAAACTCGCAATAATCTTTTCGATGAATTTCCGATACGAACATAACGCACTTCTTCCGCGTCAGAATGTTCGGCATCAAAATCTTCAACCGCGTTCGCATCGAGAAAAGTTTCCGCCGCCTCTTTGAACGTAATGCCTCCATGCTTTTTTTCGTTCTCAATGGCTTTGTTCCCGTCCCATTCAAACGTCATTATTTAATTGTCGTTACTTGTAGTTATTTGTCAAGATAAAATTTGAAAGGAAAATTATAAAATTAAACCAATTTGCCGCGAACGTGCGATTTTGACTCTACATTTTTCATCAATTTAAATAAGGAACTATATCCAAATCAAAATTTGAATCGTTCAACAATGCTTGCAATAACTCGGCTCTTGGATACTTGTTCGCTACAATTTTTGCTATCTTTTCTTGATTCTCTTTGGACATACGAAACCCTAAAATCACTTCTTTCACGCACTCTGGCGGGAAATTATAAAGATATATTTCAAATCTATCTTTGCCTTTTTCAATTGGCTTGTTGGCAAATGATGTAAAAGCGCAAATCCGCAATTCTTCCTCGTAATCCCAATCATCGCTTTTGGTGAAAAATACTTTCCAATTCTTTTTCTGTATTTTCTATTGGAATTCCTGTAAAAGCACTCTCACGTTTTTCTGAATAAGTTATTTTCTTTAATCCTTGTTTTGCTTTGCCATTTCCCGCTTTAAAAAACGAACAATCGGAGTCAAAACCAATAGCCAAACCTTTGTGTGAATCTGCATAATGCGACCACATAAGTCCGTTATTTCTCCTTTGAGTTAAGCAGAGTGAAGCTATAGTTTTACCAAGTTCTTCAGGCATATTGGCAAGTTCCTCATAATAATCGTGTAATATTCTTTCTAAAGAATCCGCAGGTATTTCGCTGTTGAATGTTGCCTCAAAGTCATTTTTAGGGTTTTCAATCTTTTGTTTTTTTCTTCTGCAAAACTTGGTAATGATTCAAAGGGATCATTAAATAAATTAGGTTGTGTAAATATAATTCTTGATTTCTCAAGGACTGAATCAAATACATAGTCACAAGCAGGCAAATATTTATATACAATCATAGTTTTATCTAATCCTATAGAAACTAAATCTTAAACAACTCAACAAAATGTGCTGTAAAAAGTTGGCGCAAAAGCAATTTCTTATATTCCTTTGAGCCGCGCACATCGGAAATCGGGTTGATTTCAGTTTGAATAATTTCGTTTGCTTCGTTAATTGTTTCTTCATTTATTTCCTTGTCGCACAAAAACCCCGAAGTTTCGCGCAAATACAAAGGAATCGGCGCAACTCCGCCCGTTGAAACGTGCGCTTGTCTTATTAAATTTTTTTCAACTTTCAAAGAAATCGCCGTGTTGACCGATGCGATGTCGAGGTATGTGCGTTTGCAGACTTTTTCAAAATTAAAATGCGTGAAATTTTTACGGAAACGAATTTTTGAAATAAATTCATTTTCGTTTTTCGCCAATTGTTTATAACCGAGATAAAAATCTTTGAGCGCGATTTCACGTCCCGAATTAAAAATAATTTCCGCATTCAAAGCGAGAAACCACGTCGTCATATCGCCGATTGGTGAAGCGTTGACAAAATTTCCCGCAATTGTCGCCATATTGCGTATCGGCGTTGACGAAACGAATTTCAGATGTTTGTAGAGTTTCGGAAACAGATTTTGAAAAATCGGCGAAATCAATAAATCCGTAACCACCGCCGAGGCTCCGATTTCGATAAAGTCTTCGGTTTCTTCGATTTTTCTTAGCTCTGAATTATCAAAAAGAGTTTCTGCTTCGGCACAAACCATTTCTTCCGGGCGTTGAACATACAAATCAGTTCCGCCGGAAATAAAGAAAGATTTAAGATTTGAAATTTGAGATTTGGGATTTTCTGATTTTATTTCTAAAAGACGATTTTTGATGTCGGCAAAAGACGCGGGAACGATGCCTTTTTCAATTGCAAAATCAATGTGCGATTGACCATTTTTTGAACTTAAAACTTTTGATAAACTTTCGGCAGCGCGTTCAATTGACTTGTAACCCGTGCATCTGCAAATGTTTCCGTCAATTGCGGAAATCGCCGAATCAACCGTTTTTGCGCTGTCGTCAATACAAAAGCTTGTCAGCGACATCACAAAACCGACCGTGCAGAAACCGCATTGCGTTCCCGATTCGTCAACTATTGCTTGCTGAACTTCGGTTAATTCGTTGTTCGGTTTATTGATGCCTTCGACGGTTACGATGTGTTTTCCGTTGGCATTTGCCAGCGGCATCAGACACGAAGTTTGTGTGCGGTATTTTACCAAATCATCAATCAATTCGCCGACCAAAATCGTACACGCGCCGCAATCGCCTTCACGACAGCCGATTTTTGTGCCTTTCAGATTTTTGTAATAACGCACAAAATCCAAAACCGTCGAGCCTTTCGGCAAATC
>JBDTSO010000228.1:0-5558 GCA_039931085.1 Acidobacteriota bacterium
AAAGCACTCTCCGATTTTGCCGGAGCAGATATTAAAAATCATAATGATGATCCAAGAACTGTAATTAAAGTCGTAAGAAACTGGTTCGTAGAAACGGTTAATTTAACGGGAGTAGCTGCAACATCAGTAATATGGAGCGATTTTATTGATTTTATGGCAGATTTTGATGCTGATAGAAGAAGCGACGGTTTTGAAGATGAAGATATTTACGAAATGCCAACGACAGAGTTTACCGGATTCATCAAAACATGGCTTCAACAGAAAGCCGCAACTATTTAATCAAATAAAAGATACTGAAAATTGATTGATGCGGTCGAACTGCACGGCGTTCCCAAAGATATGGAATTCGTTGATGCGCTGATTCATAAAAAGGACGACCGCGTTTGGAAATATTTTGCAAATGAAAAAATCGTGAATAGAATTAAATTTTCTATTCACGATTTTCGATTTACGATTGACAAAAAACTAACTCTGCATCGAAGCCAGAAATTCCGCGTTGGATTTGGATTTCGACAATCTTTCAAGCACGACTTCCATTTGTTCAACCGGCGAAAGCGGATTGAGAACGCGGCGCATAACCCAGACGCGATTCAAATCTTCGGGGCTGAGAAGCAGTTCTTCTTTGCGCGTTCCCGAACGCTGTAAATCTATCGCGGGAAAAAGTCGTTTGTCGCTCAAACGTCGGTCAAGATGGATTTCGCTGTTGCCAGTTCCTTTGAATTCTTCAAAGATTACGTCGTCCATTCTCGAACCCGTATCAATCAAAGCGGTGGCGATAATCGTCAAACTTCCGCCTTCTTCGATATTGCGAGCCGCACCGAAAAAGCGTTTTGGACGTTGCAGCGCGTTTGAATCAATACCGCCGGAAAGAATTTTGCCCGACGGCGGAACAACCGCGTTGTGCGCTCTGGCAAGGCGCGTGATCGAATCGAGCAAAATCACGACATCGCGTTTGTGTTCGACCAGTCTTTTCGCTTTTTCAATCACCATATCGGCAACTTGAACGTGGCGCGTCGGAGGTTCGTCGAAGGTTGACGAAATAACTTCGCCGCGGACGCTGCGCTGCATATCGGTAACTTCTTCGGGGCGTTCATCAATCAGCAGAACAATCAGCGTAACTTCGGGATGATTTTCAGTGATGGAATTTGCCATCATCTGAAGAAGCATCGTTTTACCCGTGCGCGGCGGAGCGACAATTAAGGCGCGTTGTCCTTTGCCGATTGGAGTTACGAGGTCAATGACACGCGCCGAAATTTTGTCGGGCGTGGTTTCCATTCTAAGTTGCTCGTCCGGGTAAAGCGGCGTTAAATTATCAAAAAATATCTTCTCGCGCGAATGTTCGGGCTGTTCAAAGTTGATTGCTTCGACTTTGATCAGCGCGAAATATCGTTCGCCTTCCTTCGGCGGACGAATTTGTCCGCTTACGGTGTCGCCGGTGCGTAAGTCGAATTTGCGAATCTGCGAAGGCGAAACGTAAATATCATCGGGACCTGGCAGATAGTTATATTCCGGCGCACGCAAAAAGCCGAAGCCGTCGGGCAGAGTTTCAAGAACGCCTTGCGAAAAAATCAAACCGCTTTTTTCGGTCTGCGCGGCGAGAACTTTGAAAATAAGTTCCTGCTTTCGCATTCCCGACGCGCCTTCGACATCCATTTCTTTGGCGATATGCGTCAATTCGGAAATTGACATATCTTTCAATTCCGCCAAATCCAATGTTTCGTCCTTTGCCGGAGCATTGCCTTTTCCATCGGTAGAAGAAGCACCTTTTCCGTCCGTCGAAACATTGCTTTTTCCGTCTTTTTCTTCTTTTTCAGGCTTTGAAACTTTAACTTTCACTGGCGGCGTTTCTTTTGCCTCTTCCGCTTCTTTTTCAAAACCGTTGTTTTCCGGTTTAGTTACCTTTTTTGCTCTGCCTTGTGTTGTTTTGGTTGCCATGTTTTTATCCGTTTGTATATGGAAGTTTTTTATGTAGTTCGCCAAGATGTTCAGAGTTTGTTGAAAGGCACGAATTAAGCCTGTTTATATCTTTTGAAATACTAAACTCTTGGAAAAGATTGTATGGAATTCCGTAGTGGTGAAATTGAAAAATAAGCTAATTAGCTTTTTCAAAAACCCTGAGTTTTGGGAATATTTAATTATTACTCTTTTTAATTGAATAAATCAACTTTATTTTTATCTTTTTTCGAGAGCGTCGGAAATTTCCCGCCAGAGCGCGTCTTTTCCTTTTCCGGTCAGCGCGGAATAAGTGATAATTTTGCTTCCGGGCAAATTTTCTTCTATTTCCTGTAGACTCTTTTTTAACTTGTTATTGGAAAGTTTATCGGCTTTGGTGGCGACGACAATATGGTTTTGCTGATGATAAACGAGCCATTCGTGAAGCTGCCGGTCGAGTTCCGTCGGTTTATGGCGCGAATCTACAAGATGAATTGATAACACGAGTTCCTGCCGGTTGCCGAGATATTCTTCCGCCATTATTCCCCAATCAGCCCGCATCGCCTTTGAAACTTTGGCGTAACCGTAACCCGGCAAATCAACGAAATAAAAACTTTCATTGACGAGAAAAAAATTTATACTTTGCGTTCTGCCCGGCGTATTTGAAGTTCGCGCCAAACCTTTTCTCTGCAAAAGCGAATTCAAAAGACTAGATTTCCCGACGTTTGAACGTCCGAGAAACGCGATTTCCGGCAAACCGTCCGCCGTCCAATGGCTTTCATTAAACGCGCTTTTGGTAAATTCGGCGGAAGTAATTTTCATTATTTTTTTCGTAAATCGTAAATTGTGAATTCGGATTGAGAAAAGTTTAATTGAATTAAAGAAACCTATAATCTAATAACGATTTACGATTTACGATTTATGCCTTTTGCGCCGCTTCCATTCTCGCGTCGCGCATACGTTTGAACATTTCGCGTCCTTTCTCAAGCCTTTCTTTCGCGTCCGGCATTTTCATCACCAGTTTTTCGAGATTTGCCAGATAATTCGGATTATTTATCGTTTGCCGAATTCCTTCTAAAAAAGGCTCGATTTTTGAAAATATAAAAATATGTTCGCCGTTCGCGTCGTTGAACATTTCCTCGTCAATCGCGCCGTGATTGACGAGTGAAGCCGCCATATCCCAGTAACTCGTTACCATTCGAAAATAAATGCTCGATTGTTCATTGAGCATCGCATTTTTTAATTCTTCCGCCGTTTCGGGAAGAAACGAACCCATCCAGCTTCGCGCCTCGCGCATCGTCGCTTCGCGCCGCAAGTCATAAAGTTTTAAAATTAAATCAGCCGATTCTGCTTTGTTCATAATTGTTCTCCTTTTATCTAATTTTTGAAATCATAATGCAGGAGTCCGCGCTTTAGCAAGACCGCAAAGTCCAAAGTCAATTCATCTTCAACTTTGAACTTTGAACGCTAATTGTCCTCAATAATCTGCACGTCGGAATTGGCTTTTCTGAATTTTGAATAAGCAAAATCAACCTGCGTATCTTTGACGGCGGAAATTTGGCTGTCTTTTCCCTTTTTTTTGATGTCGTATTGAACGAGCGAAATTTTTTTGGGAACTAAAATTCCAAATTCGCTCGGCTGATATTCAAAATCGCTTTTCAAAATAACTACCGGATTTGCCGTCTGCGCGGTCAATTCTCTTTCCTCGCGCCAAAGTTGAAACGTCTTGGTGTCAATCCAAAGTTTTCCGCGCAAAAATACATTGGAATTGTTCAAAGATTTTGGTAAACCGAGATTGTAATTTAGGACAAGACTATGTTCGGTTTTTTCGTCTTCCGAACCTTTTTTGTTAATCAGAACATACGGCGACGGCTTTGTTTGTTGATATTCGACAACATAAACTTCCGAACCGTTGATAACGTCGCGTCCCGCAAGTTTAAAATCGAAAAAAGGACGGGCGTAATCTTCCAAAATCGGCGATTGCAAAAGCGTCAATCCATTGATTTCGAGATTTTTGTCATAACGCAAACTTTCTTTTTGAATTTTTTTAAGTTCCTGTTCGACTGAACTCGACTTTGCCAATTGATTCAGTAAATCATTAGCCCGCGTTTGATTATCTCCGATGGTTTTGTCGTCAACTTTATAAACATCGCGGTATTCGCTCGTTACATTTTGGTCTTTTATTGACTGAAATATAATAAAATTCGATTCGACCGTGCTGCTTTTTTTCAAATCGCCGTCTTTATTGTAAATCTCAAATGTCTTTGTTTCAGTTGCCAGAAGATTTTTGAATTCTTCCCGATAATTTTGTGTTTTTTCGTCGGCATTTTTCAAAATAGTTTCCAAATTCGGCTGAGTTTCTTCCTGTGCCGCCACAAAAACGGCGCAAACAATCATTAGAATACAGGTAAAAATTATATGCCGCGAAGTAAATTTAATCATTCCGATCACCTCAAATTAGTATTGAACTTGATTTCTTATTGAAACACATTTCTAATGTTATTGAAAATAAATTTATGACGGAAAAACCCGACACATGGAAAAAAACATCATCTCGTCAGATTGCCGATTGCCGAGTTTTTAAAGTGCGCGAGGATTTTTGTGAACGCGAAAGCGACAGCAAAAAAAGTTCATTTTTCGTCATTGAAAATCCTGATTGGGTAAATGTAATCGGTCTGACAAAAGACAAACAAGTTCTATTGATAGAACAATTTCGGCACGGCACGGAAGAAATAATTTTGGAAATTCCGGGCGGAATAATTGATGACGGAGAAAAACCGGAATCAGCGGCAAAACGCGAACTTCTCGAAGAAACCGGCTATTCTTCCGCAAACTTTGTTTATTTGGGAAAAGCGCATCCGAATCCGGCTATTCAGAATAATTCTGTTTATTTTTTTCTCGCCGGTGATTGCGAAAAAACCGGCGAAACAATTTTTGACGAACACGAAAGCGTAATTACAAAACTTATTCCGCTTTCGGAAATCGAAAATTTGATCGTGAATGAAAAAATTACTCATTCGCTGGTTTTGAACGCTTTTTATAAATTTAACCTGTTTTACAAATACAATAAAAGCTAACTCTAGTTGTCGCGAGGTTTACAAATTAAAGTTAATGTATAAACTTAACCGTCGAATTACCGACTCTTAAAGTAGCAGTTGAAAAAACTGACATTGAAAAAAATATGAAAATTGAATTAACAAAACTCGCCCACGCACGTTCGGGCGACAAAGGCGACACGGCAAACGTCGGCGTTATTGCGCTCAAAGACGAATTTTATCCGCTTCTAGTGCGCGAAGTTACCGCCGAAAAAGTAAAAAAACACTTCGGCGAAATGGTCAAAGGCGAAGTCGAACGCTTTGAATTGCCGAATCTCGGCGCGTTAAATTTCCTGCTCCACGAATCGCTCGGCGGCGGCGGAACTTTGTCTTTAATGACCGACGCGCAGGGCAAAACTTTTTCGACCGGACTTTTGCGGATGAAAATCGAAATTGATGACAAAGAAGCGGAAGATTTGGGTTTGACTCAGATCAATTGACATCGTCGAAATAATTTTTGCCCGCTGAAAAACGATAAAATTGAAATTAAACTTAATTATAATCGTTCGCGGGTAATAATTTTATCTGGAA
>JBDTSO010000229.1:0-5549 GCA_039931085.1 Acidobacteriota bacterium
GCCGCGACATCAGCCTCGACACGACTGATGTTGACGGTTTTGAAGCGTGGGTGAAGTTTGACGAAAACGGCAAATCGAACTTTTCAAACTTAAATTTGGTGCAGAATGAAAGCAGCGGTCCTTCAAGCGTTAATTTTACATATTCATCCGTCAAAGCCACAATCAAAAACGGTTTGGTTCATTTCGGCGACGTTCAGCACAAGATTTCCGCCGATGCGAAAAACATCGCGCTCGCGCTCGAACCGGAAAATTACGACGTTCCCGATGAACAGAAGCGTTATAAAATTGACTTTGCTTCATCAGATTCGAATTTGGTTTATGACGAAAATCCCATTCAGCCGGTTGATATTCGCGCCAAAGCAATCGCCGACGGCAACGGCGCGGATATTTCTGAACTCAAATTAACTACGCCGCTTGGCGAATCTTTTTTGAACGGGAAAATTACAGATTGGGAAGCGTTGAGATACGACTTGAGTATTGATTCAACCGTAGATTTAACGCAGACCTCCAATATTTTGCCGCTCGGCACGGCTCTGCGCGGCGCGGCGAATTTCAGCGGGAAAGTTACCGGCGAAGGCGCGAAATATAATATAGAAGGCGAAATCCAATCGGACGCGCTGGCGGCTGATAACATTCGTCTGAAAGGTTTGAACGTCGCGGCAACCGTCGCGGGCGAAAATTCGATGTATGAAGTCAACGGCAAAGCGGTTGCCGAACTTTTAACCTACGAAGATTTTCAAATAGATCAGCTTCAACTAATCAGCAATATTCGCGGCACAGGAAGTGATTTCAAATGGTTTGGCGAACTGCAAGCGGCGGCGGCGAAATCGCCTCTCGGAACAATCGCCGGACTTTATATCACCGACGCGGCTGCCGAATATAAAGATGAAAATTTCGATGCGACATTGGGAACAATCCGCGCGGGCAATTTTATGTCGCCGGATGCCGCAGTGCAGAATTTACAGGCGAATAATGTAAAAATAAATAACTCAAACGGCACGACGAATATCACTTTGCCGGGAGCGCGGGCAAACTCCGTAAAACTGGAAGGAACTGAAATAAACGGCGTAACGGTCAGCGGCGTGAAGGCGACGAATCAAGGCGACAAAACAACGGCGCGAATCAACAATTTGCGAGCCGCCAATCTTCGCACGAAAGACGGAAAAGTTAATAATTTAGCGGCAAACGGCGTTGATCTGACTTTGAACAACGGCACGACGAATGTAACGGCGAATAATGTGTCGGCAGATGGATTGAACGCCGGCGGCACGAAAGTCGGCGCGTTGCAGGCTTCGGGCGTAACGGCAAAAGTCGCCGGAAGCACGACTGAAGTTTACGCAAGCAATGCGAAGGTCGCCAGAATCGCCACCGACGCGGCAATTTTGGGAAGTCTAAATGTCGCCGGACTTCGTTTGACAATCAAACAGGGAACTATTGAAGCGCGTTCGGGCGATATTATTGCGGGAAATGTCGTGTTGACGAAATCCGCCGTGCCGGAAGGCGGAAATCTCGAAAATGTCAAAATTTATAAACCTGTTTTCATTCTCGAACCGTCGGGACGTTATCGCGCCAGCCTTGATATGAGTTTGGGCGGCGGCGTGGTCGGCAGCGTCAAATTAGGCGCGGCGCGGGCTTCGGTCATCGCGCAAAACGATCAAATCGCGTTAAATAATCTGCAAGCCGAAGTGATGGACGGCAGCATCAACGGCAATGCGACGATTGCATTGACCGAGCGCAAACGCTCGAATATTGACGCGCAGTTTTCAAATCTCGATTTATCAAAAATCCTCGCGCTGCAAGGCGGACAAGTCGTGCCGATTGAAGGTAAAACAACCGGAAACGTCAATTTGAATTTCGCCGGAACAAACTTTAAGACGGCAAGCGGAACGGTTACGGCAGATTTTGCCGCAAACGCCGGAACTGCTGAACGCGGACTTGTTCCGGTCAACGGAAAACTCGGATTAACTGCAAATAACGGACTTTTTAATGTTGATTACGCCGATCTGAATACTGAAAAAACCGGATTGAATTTAACCGGAAAATTTGATTTGAGCGGCAACAATTCCAATTTGAATATCGCGCTCAATTCAGCCGACGCGAGCGAAATTGACCGCATCATCAGAATCTTGAACATCTCGCCCGAACTCGAAGCGCAGCTCGATAATTATCAAGCACAGCTCGTCGGAAAGCTCAATTTTACCGGCACGATTACGGGAAATCTCTCGAATCCGACGCTCGACGGACGCGCTTCGCTTGATTCAATTGTTTTGCGCGGGCGTGATTTGGGTTCTTTTTCAACGAATGTTCTGGTTTCGCCGGACGTTATCGCTTTGACCGACGGAAAATTGCAGGAGCGCGACGGCGGAAATCTCACGTTTAGCGTCAATGTTCCGCGCACGGGCGAAAATAATATTTCGGTTCAGGCAAAGTTAAACAACGTCAACACAGGAAATTTGCTCGCCGCGCTGCCGGTTGACGTTTTGCCCGACCAAATAAAAAATTTTCAGGCGCAAACTTCCGGCACGATTGATGTCAGCGGAATTCCCGGCAATTTGCAGGGCGAAGCGAACATTTCGTCCGGCAAAGGCACGATCAACAATCAGCCGTTTGACGGTTTTGACGCGAAGGCGACTTTTCAGGGAAGTCTTGTCAATCTCGAAAACTTTCTCGTGCGTTTCGGCGACGGTTCTTTGAAAGCGAACGGAACTTACAATACCGATTCGACGGCGTTTAATTTTGTCGTTAATGGAAATGATATTCGCGTGGCGCGAATCGCGCCGTTTTTGCCAGCCGGAACTGATATTTCCAACATCAGCGGAATTATTGATTTGCAGGCGAAAGCCTTGGGCGTTGGTTCTGATCCGAAAACTTTTGACATCAACTTCAGCGGCGCGGGGCGTAATGTCGTTTATGACGGAAACGCTCTCGGCGATATAACTTTTAACGGGCAAACCGAAAATCAACAGCTAAATGCCAACGTAACGGTCAATTTTCAGGGTCAGCCGCAAACGCTTAACGCGAGCGTCAATTTTGCCGACGAAAATCTGCCGTTTCGCGCCGAAACGAGTTTTAACAATACACAGCTCGCGCCGCTTGTCGCGCTCTTTAAACCCGAAGGCGTTGACGTTTCCGGGCAGGCGACAGGAAATGTCATCATTCAGGGCAATCTTTATCCGGTCGGCGCGGACGGCAAACGCGCGTTTTCAGCCGACGGCATCAGCGGCGCGGCGATGTTCAGCCAGCTCGCTTTGCAGATTGACGAAACGCCGCTGATTGCGACAGAACCGGTTTCCGTGCGGTTTAATACGAAGGAAGTCGTTGTCGAAAATGCCAAATTCTCAGGCGGCGGATCGAATATTGTCGTCAGCGGCACAAAATCTTTGACCGAAGACGGCATCAACAATTTGGCGGTTGACGGAAAAGTAAATCTGCGGATTTTGAATGCGCTTTCCAAAGATACATTTTTTACAGGCATCGCCGATGTCTCCGTGCGTTTGACCGGAGTTAATAAAACTGCGCGGCTGATCGGTTCGGCGGAACTCGACAATGCTTCGGTGGCAACTTTTGTCGGAGCGCAGCGTTTGACGCTAAATCGTGTGAAGGGTCGTATTCTTTTCACGTCGAATCAAGCGCAGATTGAAAACTTAACCGGATTTTTGGGCGGCGGCAGAGTTTCGGCTTCGGGCGGCGCACTGCTTTCGGGTTTGGAATTGCAGGGTTTTCGATTTGATGTGCGCGGAAATAATTTTACCGCGCCGCTGCCGCCTGATTTTATTACGACGGGCGATGCCGAAATTCAAATCAGCGGCAATCGTGTAGATGGAGAAATGAATACTCTGATCGCCGGAACGATTTATGCCCGGCGGAGTATTTACAACAAAGATATTGACTTAGCCGATTTTATCAGCGGACGGCGCCAAGGTTCGCTGTCAGCCGGTTCAGGTGGTTCGTCTGACGGTTCGTCGTCGTCATTTTTGGGCGTTCCGAAACTCGATATTCGCCTCGAAGGACGCGACGCTTTGGTTGTTCGCAATAATTTGGCTGATTTGACGGCTTCGATTGCCTTGCGCGTAACCGGCGATGTCGAATATCCGCAGATTTCCGGCAGAGTTACCGCCAACAGCGGCACGATTTTCTTCCGCAAAGACCGCTACGAAGTGCAGCGCGGGGTTTTGGAATTTCCGCCGAATACGAGCATTGAACCGTATATAAATTTACAGGCTTCAACCGACATTAAAGGTTATCAAATTACGGTCAGTTTGGTCGGCGAATTGACCAACACTGAATCATTAAATGCAACCGTTCGTTCGAGTCCGGCATTGCCGCAGGGCGATGTCATTTCATTGATTACAACCGGAAATCTGGCGAATAACGATTCGGGAATTCCGACACTGGCGCAATCGGGAATCAATACGGCGGCGGAGATTCTGACCGATGAATTGATCAACAATCCATTGAGCAAAGCGACTGACAAACTTTTCGGTTTAAATAGATTTGAGCTTAATCCGGTAGTTTCCGGGCAGCGTCTGAATCCGTCGGCGCGCCTGACGGTTGGCAGACAGATTAACCGAAACCTTTTGGTTACTTATTCGACCAACCTTTCGGAAGATCAAAATCAGATTTTGGCTCTCGAATATCGCGTGTCGAATCGCTTGTCAGTTGTCGCACAATATGAACAACGCTCGATCAGCAATGTAACGCGCAAAAATAATGTTTTTAGTTTTGAAGTTCGTCTGAGAAAAAGATTTTAATGAGTTTTTCACCACAAAGTTTAATAATGGAAAATGGAAAATGGAAAACGGAAAATTCATTAGAGTCCGTGTTTCAATTTTCGCATTTCAATTTTCGCGTTTTATTTTTACTGCTTACGGCTTGCTGCTTTGCGCTGACTGCGAACGCGCAGAACAAATTTGAAAATAAACCAATCGGCGACATCGAAATAGCTTTTGAAGGCAAAGACAACGACGCTTCCGCCGCCGAGCAGTTTCGGCTGATTGCGCGAACCGCGCTCGGCGAAAATTATACGACAGTTAAAGTGCGCGACGCGATTGCGGCACTTTACGGAACGGAGAAAATTGTTTCCGCTTCAGTAATCGCCAGTGAAGTCGATCAAAACAATGTCAATGTGCGCTTTGTCATCAAGCGCAAAACAAAAGCTGATAAAGTAAATATTAACATCGGCAACGTCGTCGGCGACAAAGTTACTGAACAGGAACTTCTTCTGAAATTAAATTTACTCAATCCCGGAACTTCAATTACCGAACAAACTCTGCGCGATAATGCCGATGTCATTCTCGCTTATCTGCGTCAGCGCGGATTTTACAAGGCGGAAGTAAAATTTAGTCAGCAGCCGATCAAAAGCGAAACCGAAGTTGCCGTAACTTTTGACGTTACGCCGAACGCGCAGGCGAAAATTGAAAACTTTAATATTGATATTGCGGGTTTTAATCCGGCAAAAGTGCGCCCGAAATTAAAATTAAAGCCCGGAGAATTTTATTCACGCGAACTTCTGACGGAAGATGTCGCCAGAATCCGCAAAGCATTGCGCG
>JBDTSO010000230.1:0-5493 GCA_039931085.1 Acidobacteriota bacterium
TGTTTAGATACCACACGCCGGAACGATAGACGGCGAGGTCGGTTTTCCCGTCGCCGTCGTAATCGGCGGGAACGATTTTGTCGGCTGATGAGCCGAACTGCATTCCGGTGAATCCATCGGCAGATTGCTGTAAATACCAGACACCGTTTGAAGGGCGAAAAACGGAAATATCCGCTTTACCGTCGCCGTCAAAATCGAATTTTGTTGCTGAAGGCGTGAAAGTAGGAGCGAGGCTTACATCCATCTCGTAGATTCCGCGCCCGTGCGTAGCGATTTTTAAAACGCGATGAACATTTTGAATTTCCATACCGAAAACGGCGACACGAGGCAGACCCTCGCTAAAAGGCTGCCAGCTTGCTCCGCTGTCGGTTGAACGAAATACGCCAATATCAGTTCCGGCAAAAAGCTGTAATGTGTTTGCCGGATCAATTACAAGAGCGTTGGTCGGAACGTCGGGAATGCCAGCTCCGGCTGCTGTCCAAGTCGGCGTTCCACCGAGTAAATTTGTCGTTTTCCAAACGTGCGACGAAATGCCGTAGCCGGTCAATGTAACGTAAGCGACGTTATTGTTATTCGGGTCAATCGCAATTCGTCCGACGAAACGCGGCGGAATCGAGCCGGTAATATCAGTCATCGTAGTCGCGCCTGATGTTGTCGAAAGATAAACTCTACCAATGGTCGAACCGATGACGCGCACATTATCATTTGAAGGTGCGATGCCGATTGCGCTGATGCGTTCGGGCGATGAGGTCGTTCCGCCTGTCATTTGCTGACTGACTTGAGTCATAGTTGTTCCCGTATTAGCTGAACGATAGAGCCGATCAGTGCCGAAATAAAGCGTGTTCGGACTGCCCGGACCGCGCGCCATCGGAGCGTAGAAAAGTGTCGCATCCGAACAGTTAATGCCGTTTGCCGTGCCGCCGCAGCCTAAAAATGTACTCCACGTCGGATCGCCGGTTATCGGATCGCCGACTGTCGCTCTGGTAAAACCGATTTGTGAATCTGTCGAGTTGAAATAAGTATGATATGCCGTAACATCTGTGAAATTCGTCGCGTTTTGGTCAATGATAACATTTCCGCCGTCGCCGCCGTCCGAACGAACCCAGGTCGAGCCGTTCACCGCAAAAAATTGAGTGCCGTTATCCTGCGTTCCGCCGAGCGTATAATTGCGGTCAGTCGGATGCAGCGCGATGCTTTGAAATTGGGTCGCGCTGAAAGTCGCATTATTTAATGATGTCCAAACAATCGGCGTTGCGCTGACATCGTTCGTTTTCCAGATGCCGCCGTCGCTTCCGAAATAAACAATATTCGGATTTGATAGGGAAATGCCGAACGCCTGCGTGTCAACGTGCAAACCTGACGAACTATTCGTAAAACTCATCCCGCCATTGGCTGAACGTCCAAATATCAATGAGGACGAACCGCCGAGATATACTTTATTCGCATCATTCGGGTCAACCGTTACCGCAATATCATAAAAACATTGTGGTTTGCAAAAATTGTTGGTGATCGTCTGCACAAATGTCGCGCCGCCGTCAGTTGATTTATAAAGCGTTCCGCTGGCTGTTCCGCTGGCGGCATAAATCGTCGTTACGCCGCCGACTTTGTTAGCCGTAAGTTCAGCGCGTCCGGTGTCTGCGCCATCGCCGGTCGTTAAAGTTCGTGTGAAAGTCGGCACGGCGTTGAGCGCGTCGTTTGAAAGATAAATGCCGCCGTCGCCGCCATTGCCGATGACTGCAATTATCAGGCGAGCCGGATTTCCGGGTTCGATAACTGCGTCCGTTACCGAACGAGTGGCGGAAAGCGTTCCCTGAATTGTCAGTTTTTCAAACGTCGGGCTTGCCGACATCGCGTTTGTCGTGCGAAAAACTCCGGCGTTCGGCAAACTCAGTCCGTTTGTTCCGCCGCCGATTCCGCCGGTGCCGCTCGTCGTGGTTGCGAATAAAATGTTCGAATCGCTCGGATGAACGATAATTTTACTGATCGCGCGTCCGGTAAAAACATCGTTTCCACTCGTTCCGAGATTGAGCGGTCCTGAAAGAGTCGGCGAGGTGTCGGCGTTCGTGATGCGATAAACGCCCACGCCGAAAAAACTATTGCCGGAAAATGCGGCTTCGCCAGTTCCGACAAAAACCGTCGTCGGCTCGGACGGCGAAATGGCAATCGAACCGATTGCCAGCGATTGCGCGTCGTCCATCAAAGGTGTCCACGTCGCGCCGCCGTCGAGCGTGCGATATAAACCGCCCTGCGCCGCGCCGACATAGACGATATTTGGATTAGTCGGATGAACGGCGATTGCCGAAACGCGACCGCTGTATGACGTGCTTGCGCTGACCGGAATCGGCGCGGGACCAAGCGGTCGCCACGTCGCGGTCGGTTGTTTCGTCTCGATCCGCTTTTGAGCAAGTTTGAATTCGCTTTTTTCTAATTCCGCAATAGCTTTTGGACGCGAATCCGGTTTCGCCGTTTCCAAACCGCGCAGCAGAGCGATATTTTCGGCTCTGAGCATCATAAAATCCTCTTTGCTCATATTCGTTTTCAAAAAGCTCGGCATATCCGGTTCGTCATCATCGAAAGGAATATCTCTATCCGCCATTGTGTTGAAATACGGATACGTCAAAAATAATAATCCGGCGGCTGTCAGAACAAATACGCTGCTTATTAAAAATTTTTTCATATTTTATTTACTGAAATTTTAGCGAATTCGACTATTTCCAACTAAAATTTAACCAATCAAAACACTATCTGAGAAATATACGATAATTGAGAATAAACAAAATTTAATTTGCTATTCTTCTTAAAATGTTCGGTAAAGGATTTGACGCTAATGAAATTCAAGCGAAAGACCAAATAATCAGCTTTATTCTAGGCAAAAAATACGATATTGTAAAATTTTTTCAACATCAAACGCACTATATTTTAGTTTGAATGTATCTTAAATTAAATTTATGCGAATAAATTTTACAAACTGTTAAGAATAGTCAACAGAAAATTAAAAAACGCTTTTACTCTTTACTCTGATATATTTTCAGAGATATTATCTAGGATAAGTCTTGAACCATTTTTAATTTTACTCGTAACAGAATATTATGTTTTGCCAAAAATGCGGGACAAAAAATCCTGATAACGGAAAATTTTGCAGAAACTGCGGAACGAATCTGAGCGCGAATTCCAGTGATTTGGTGGAAAAATTCAACAATAAATTTGGAAATTTTAACAAAAGAGCAAATCAATTTGGAATGATGCAGCCAATCGAACCGATGCAGTTGCGGGATAAAAAAGGCAAACCCGTGCATTGGGAAAGCGCAATGACCAAACTTTTCACTGGCATTGCTTTTTCGGTGGTTACAATCGCGTTGGCTTTTACGGCGATGGGAACAGGCTGGTGGTTTTGGATGCTGATTCCGGCGTTTTCGTGCCTCGGCGCGGGAATAGCGCAAATTATGCAGTTGAAAAGCGCGGAAAGACAGCGGTTTTCGCTTAATCCGAATGAAATCACGCAAGAAATTTTTCCGCCGCAAAAAGATTTGTCGTCCGCGAAAGCCAATAATGAATGGATTGAAGACCTCATTCAATCGGGACAAAAATCTTTGGCGATAAAAATTTACGGGGAAACTTACGGTGTCGGGCAAAAAGAAGCTGAAGAAGCGATTGACAGAATTTCAGCCGGTCAAACGCTGCCGGAATCAACAGAAGAATACATCAAACCCAAACAATCAATTTACGATACAGGCGATTTGGTCGCGCCGCCGAGCGTTACCGAAGATACCACGCGCCATCTCGAAATGGATTCCGAAGGCAAGACGATGACTTTGCCGAAGAAATAGGAGTTTTTTTATGTTTTGCCCGAAATGCGGAGCAGAAACCCCGAATAATGGAAAGTTTTGCAGAGATTGCGGAGCGGATGTGAGCAATGTTCTGGCAGTCGTGGACGGTAATTTTGCCGAACAACAAGAAATCACCTCAACGAACAATTCCGCCGAACTTAAAAGCACGGGTGTCAGAAACCTTCTTCTCGGTATGGGATTTGTAGCAATCGGTGTTTTCCTTTTTACGATGCCCGGAAATACGCTTTTCTGGCTTTTGGCAATGCTTCCGGGTTTTTACTTGTTCGCTTCGGGAGTCAGCCGAATAATGCAAGCGGACGCGGCAAAAACCAAAAAACTTAAAATCATCAAACCCGCTGAAAAACTGAAACTTCCCGAAGCCGAAACAAATATAAAAATTCCGTCCGCAAGCGAAGATTACATCAAACCGCAAAGTTCGCCTTATCGAACCGACGATCTAGTTCCTCTCTCCGTCGTCGAAGACACGACGCGGCATCTGGAAATGAATTCCGAAGGCAAAACGATGACGCTACCGAAAAAAGATTAAATATTTACTCTAAAGGTTCGACATAAATTTCATCAAACATCGCCTGTCTTCGCAAAGTTTCCGCCAATTTCTCGGCTTTTCGTTCCGTCAAAATAAGCGGCGAACTTCGGCAGGAAATCTCAAAAACTTCTTCTTCAATCATCGCAATTTCCAAATCGCCGAGCGAAATGCCGCTCGTAACGCGAATATCTTCAAAATTTTGTATCCGAAATTTCCCGTGTTCTTCGACGTAATCTTCAATAAACGGGTCTTGCAGTGCGTGTTTCGCTTCTTCGATATTTTCGTAATTTCCTTCAGCGATTAAATGAAATTCGGTTGTTTTTTTGTTTTCCATAAATTTTTAAGTTTCTCATAATTTTGCCCCGAAAAACTAAAAAGTTCAAAGTTTTCAAATAAAAAACCTGTCTTTGCTTCTTATCGTTTAATTTCTTATCATTTCAACAAAATATCTTATAAAGGAAAAATAATTTACAAAATGATAATACCCGTAAAATGGAGCGACGAAGGCGTTTTGATGCTCGATCAGCGTCTTCTGCCGACCGAAGAAAAATGGCTGACACTGAAAAGTTTCACCGAAGTTGCCGACGGAATTAGAGATATGGTCGTGCGCGGTGCGCCGGCGATTGGCGTTTCCGCCGCTTACGGCATCGCGTTGGGAGCGAAGAATTTTGTCGGCACGAATGTTGAAGATTTAGAGGAAGAACTCGACTATATTTGCGACGTGATGAGCAAAACGCGCCCGACTGCCGTTAATCTTTTTTGGGCGATTGACCGGATGAAACGCACGTTTGCCAAAGCGAAAGCAGACGGCAAATCAGTTTCGGAAATCAAACAAATTTTAATTCAGGACGCGAAGGATATTCACGAAGAAGATATTGAATCGCAAAGACTTATCGCCAAATTCGGCGGCGAACTGCTCGAAGACGATTCGACTGTTCTGACGCACTGCAACGCGGGCGCGCTGGCGACTGGCGGCGTTTGGGGAACTGCGCTCGGCGTAATTCGCGGCGCGATTGATCAGGGAAAAAAGGTTTCCGTCTATGCCGACGAAACGCGCCCTTATCTGCAAGGCGCACGTTTAACGGCTTGGGAACTTCTTCAGGACGATATTCCCGTAAC
>JBDTSO010000231.1:0-5473 GCA_039931085.1 Acidobacteriota bacterium
GAATACGAATAAATAGTTTTCAGTTTCTTGACGACGTTTGACAACGATTGCGGAACGGATGATTTGCCAGCCGAATTATTCGAGGCGTTTAAAATGTGCAGAACAACTTCGTAACTCGGTTCGGCTTGCGGCGGTTGGTTTTGTGTCTGAGCGAAGATGTTTGTCAAACCGAACAAACAAACTAGAGTGATTAGAAAAAGAATTTTGGTTTTGTTCATAAATTTTCTCCTGTGATTTTTAGAATCGGGAAAGCGTTCTATTCCACAATAAAACTGCGCTAAAGTTGCAAAAGTTTTAAAATAAAAATTCCAGACTCCAAAAAAATTTGGAATCTGGAATCTGGAAATCTGAAATCTGGAATTTTTAACTTCCCTGAAAAATGTCTTCTTCTACTTTTTGACCGAAACTGATGGTTTGAATTTCGGTTTCTTCAACCTGTTTGCTATCCGCCCAAAGGACGCTTCGATAAGGAACTAATGTACCTTGCACGTAGTTATAATCGTAAAATTTTCGTCTGTATTTTACATTTCCTTCCGTATATTCGAGCATTTTAACTTGGAAACTCTTCGCGCTGATGAAAAAGCGGGTTTGACGATTTTGTTTGTCCGTTACGTCAACCAAAAAATAATCTACGCCCATTACTTTATCGCGTTTGACCAGTTCGATTTTAGATTCATTTTCCTTGTAGCGAAGCAGAGCTTCGAGTCCGTGCCAGATTTGATTTTCAAATCCTTTTGAAGCATCTTCGCGGGGCGTAAAAACGGAATCGTTAAAAAGACCGAAAACCTTATCGTCGTTGAAGATTAACGCATATTTCGCATCGGGATATTCCTGATCGAAGCGGATTTTCTCTTTCTCCAAGCTGTCAGCTCGCAAAATTCGGCGTTCGTAATTTGCCTGCTCGGTTTTACCTTCGGCATTGATAATCTTGAGTTTTCCGCGCTCAAATGTCGTTTTACGGATTTGATTGAGATTTTGCCTGCCGCCGCCCAAACCATAAACAAAAATAGATGATTCGACGACTTGTTCGGCAGTCGCATCTTTGCTCAAATCAACCGGCGCGGGTTTAACTGCTGACGGTTTACTTTTTTGGTCTGTTTTTTCCTGCGCCGAAACAATCGAAATGCCTGTCAGCAAAAGAAAAGAAGCCAATAAAAAGGTGTTGAAACGAAAAAACACTTGTAATTCTCCTCAAAATTTATGTTGAAATATGATACTTGCGGATTGTAGCACAAACTATTTAATAAGCACATTTTACCGCACAAGATTATATTAATTGATGTTAGTTAAATAATTTAAGATGCTTCAAAATTAGTTAAATTAAGAATATGTTTGAAAGATAACTCGAACGCGAAAGCCCGCACGAAGTAACAGCGAAATTATGTGTACTTTCTGCGCTGTTACTTCGTGCGAGCTTTCGCAAAAATTTTGAAATTCAACTATTTGCCGTTCCTAAATTTACGATCATCTTCAACCAAAACCAAACCGTAATTTTTCCCGTTATAATTTACGCCGTTTTGGATTTTGCCTTTGATTCCGAGCTGCACGCCTTTTGAAGGCACACTTTTTTTGGACAAAACCCAAATCGAACCTGTGCCGTCGTCAACTTTGTAAATGCCGCCCTGTCCGTTGCTGATAATCGGAATCGAAATTCCGTAACTGTTCTGCACCGTTCCGGCGACGGCGACATCTTTGTTATAATATCTTGACGGATTTGCTTCGATGTCGGAAATAGTAACGCGCTTCGGACACGCCGTTAAAAACAATCCGGTCAACAGAACCAAACTCAAAATAATCGTTTTTGTTCCCTTTTTCATTTATTCTCCTTATTTATTTGATGAAATTTCGGGAGAGCCGTTTTTCATTAGATAATGATTCATTTTACAGGTAAAAGTTTGCCATTGTTTATTTTTCGACTCGATCTTTGTTTCACACGCCCTCAGCAAAAATTTTCTCATTTTAAAATATTACAAAACTCAATTTACATAGTAATAACGTCTTTGCTATATTTCAATTACAAAATATTTCAGGAGAATTTATAATGAAAAAACTTGCTTCAATTTTTTGCCTGTCGTTTCTGACAATGGCTTTATCCGTTTCGGCGTTTGCCCAAAAAACACAGTCGAAAGATGAACTCCTTAATAAAATCGCCAAAATGTCGCAGACGAAAAAATCGGAAGATCAGGACAAGGCTTATCAGATGAGCAAAGATTATCTGGCTCAATATGGAAATGATAATGACGAAAACGCGAAGAAAATCAAAGAGTTCGTCGAAAAGTATCGCGCTTCGGCATTAAATAAAAAACTGGACGAAGGCAAAACCGCCGAAGCATTTGCGCTCGGCAAAGAAATTTTGGCGCAAGAGCCCGAAAATTCTTATGTTACGATGAATCTCGCTTACGGCGGCTACGAAGCGTTGACCAAGAAAAAAGATAAATCTTTCGCCGCCGATTCGCTCAAATACGCCAACCAAACTTTAAGTCTTTTCGAGGCGGGAAAACTGCCGAAAACTTTTCAGCCGTTTTCCAATCAAGCCGAAGCGACGGCTTTGATGTATTATATTGTCGGAAGTTTCGCCGTTGACGATAACAATAAGGAGGCGGCGCAAAATTTTTACAAAGCACTGCAATACGATTCAAAAATCAAAAACACGGCTTATCCTTATTATTACATCGCTTTAAATTACGAACAGGAATACGCGAAGGCGGCAAAAGCGTTTCAAGACAAATACGGAACGCAAGTCAAAGAAGACGACGCAATGAAGGCGGAAAACGCCAAGCTCGAAAAACTACTCGACAGAATGCTTAATTCGTATGCCCGACTCGTTAAAATCGCGCAAACCGAAAACAATCCGAATTCTGCCGCGTGGAAACAACGCTATTTGGAGATTTACAAATTCGTCAAACAAAGCGACGCGGGCGCGGACGAATATCTTTCTGATGCCGCTTCAAAACCGATTCCCGATCCGAGTTCGATTTAAAAGTGAATCGGAGGCGGAAAACTTTTGACATTATGCCCGATAGAAGTTAGCCTAACTTCTATCAGGGTTTTGTTTTAAAATTCACTTTCCGACAAAATTTTCCCGATGAACGCGGTCATTCAAAAATTAACTGAAAAATTCTCATACACTTCCAGCATCAAGGCGGATGTCTGGCAGCCGAAATCCGGCTCTAAAGCATTTGAATGGTGGTATTTCGACGCTTTGAGCGAAGACGGACGCGATGCCGTCGTGATAATTTTTCTCGACAATTTCATTTTTTCGCCGCGTTATAATTCGGCAAATCGAAAACGCGGCATAATTAAAAACAAACTTCGCCGAAAAAAATCTTCGCCGGATAATGAAAGAATTCCCGCGCTCGCTTTTACATATTACCGCGACGGCAAACCCGTCTATCGCGCCATCAACGAATTCGCGCCCGAAGATTTTTCCGCAAACCCGGAAACGCCGTCGTGCCAAATTGGAAATAATTTCTTCCGGCTGGAATCCGCCCCGTATGGTACCGGATATGTTATTTCCATCAACGCCAAACTTCGCAAAAACCGCCGGCTCGAAGCGCATTTTGAATGGCTTTCAATCGAGAGCGATTTTCTGCCCGACAAAATTATCAATAAAGAAGATTCTCACGCTTGGAATCTAGTCGTTGCAAGGGCAGACGTAACCGGCAAAATCAGCATTTTCGACAACACGGGAAAAGACATTGATATTATACATTTCCGCGGAACGGGCTATCACGACCATAATTTCGACAATCGCTGGCTGCCCGAAACGGTTTCCGAGTGGCAATGGGGACGCGCTCATTTCCCGGACGCGACCGCTATATTTTACCGCTATAAAGAAATCGGCGAAGAACTTGCGACAACCAAACTTTTCATCGTCTGCGACAACAAGCTGCACGACAGTGATGCGGATTACGAACGGCAAAGTTTCCGCCGCGATAAATTCGGCATAAAATATCCGACTCGTCTGCGTTTTGAAGCCGACGATAATGTGCGTTTGCTTATCAAACAGACAAAAGTTATAGATTCGAGTTTTTTCTATCTGCGTTTCCTGAGCGAAATGACTCTAACCTTACGCGACGGCAAACCGCGCAAAGCCTTCGGCATCACCGAACATATTGCGCCAAAAGCCTTAAAATACCGCTGGCTCGACTGGCTGACAAATATGCGAATCGGCAGAAAAGGCAAAGGTTCTTTTTTGCCGTAAATCAAAATTCAAAAATAATAACTCAGAAAACTTTTTATTAACCGAGTTTATATTTTCAATTGGCTTTTTTGCATAAATGGGGAAACAGCCAAATCTCCCTTTGAGTGACAATGATTAGATTGTTACTTTTTCACTCTGCGGCATTCCGCCAAAGGTCATCAAGTTCAGGATTTGGCATTTTAGCTTCATTTCATTGAACTGATTTGCTTCTTTGCGCGACGAAACCTCTGCTCCAAACGTCTGTTTGTGACGAAAAACTCCGGTTTCTGCCAGACTTCGCCGATGATAGCCTTTTGTGAGGATGTTTAGGGTTGTAATTTCTCCTTTCTTTTGTCAACATGTTCGCCGATTGATAATGGAATTGTTAAAAGCAATGGTTGATTGGGTTTTGCGAGAATTCGATAAATCGTTTGCGGCAAGGAATCATCCTGCGTCAAAACTTCATTTTTCTTCATAGCAGCTTTTTCCGCTTTGTTCATAGCTGAGCCTGAACCGCCTTCTAATTCGAGCTGCTGCGTTAATGCGCCCCATTGTTTTTCATATAAATTAAATTGTTCGGCTGGAATTTTGAGTGAGTTGCGTCCAATAGTAAGTTCAGTCAAAGGTGTGTCGGTGACAATTAAGGTCAAATTTTCACCTTCGTGATTCAATCGGCTTCGTTTCAGCGTGTAAAAGGGCGGTTTATCATCTGCTGAAGGAATTTCAATCACTCGTCCGGCACTGACTTTGTTGTCGCCGTCATTGAGGTTTAGAGTCGGAAAAATCAAATAAGGTTCTCCGAAAGTATTATCAGCGTAAATTTCGCGGTCAAAAACGTAGAGATAACCGGAGCGTGGTGATTCAATTGTGAGCTGAACGCGCGCGCCTTCTGACAGAGGCGTGCCGGCAGTAACCCGTTCCGGTGTCCATTCTCCCTGTTGATAAATGAGCTGCCTGACTTCTTCATCATCGGAGGTTTTAGATGGACGAAGCCGCCAAACTGTTACTCCGATGACAGCGGACTGCGTGGTCGGTGCTGGCGAAGACTGTGATTTGCTTCCGCCAACGATTTTGTAGCGCACCGGCTGCTTTCCGGCAATTTGTTTTCTTCTGATAGTTTGTTTTCTTCCGGCAGTTTGCTTTTTTCCAGCGGGACGTTTCTTCAGAAACGCCGTGTCCCATAAATCCCGCGTCTGATCTTCAGATTCCTGCGCGTGTGCAATTACAGGGAATAGTCCCAAAACAGCAATAAGTAAAAAATATTTAAGCATAATCTGTTTCCTTATTAAT
>JBDTSO010000232.1:0-5462 GCA_039931085.1 Acidobacteriota bacterium
TCGAGCCACACGCCGTAACCATTTTCGGCGACAAGTTTGTAATCGGGACGCGGATAAGACGGCGTTACGTATTTTTTATCGGCTTCGATAATTTCTCTCCCGCGCGGTCCGGGAAGTTCTGTTTTTATAATCGGTTTTCGGATTTCTGTTGATGGTGTCATTATATTTTTCCTCTTTTGAAATGGTTAATGTTGATGGTTAAATTAAACGCTTTTTGTGCAGAGAAAAAATTAGTCGCCGCCGAAAAGATTCGGGCGGGAAATATTTGGTCGGAGTTTGGCAATCGAACGCGGTGTCATAAAATAAATCGGGTGGGAATTACCGCTAATATATCAGAGTTAAGTTGATTCAACAAATGGCAAGTTTTTAACTTGAGCGTTAAAATCATTAACTTTTAATTGTGTACCTTCTTTCAAATAATCATATCTGACAAAGGCGAGCGCAATAGTTTTTCCGAGTTTGGGCGAAAATGTTACCGATGTAATTCGTCCGGCGTTTTTTTCTTCGGAAGATTTTAATTCATCATTTGGCTTGACTTCGGCGTTTTCATCATCGAAGACCAAGCCCGTCAATTGTTTGGCGACGTGACCGCGAAAATGAATTCTCGCTATGATTTCCTGTCCGATGTAACAGCCTTTATTGTAACTGACAAGTTCAGGCAAATTGATTTCGGGAACAATTGTCGTTTCGTCCATCTCAACGTCGTAAAGCGGCAAGCCGTATTCAATTCGCAGAATTTCCCGCACGTCTTCACCGATTTCAATCGCGCCGATAGTTTTCAATTCGTTTTCAAAACTCTCTTTTGATATTTTCGGCACGAAAATATCAAAGCCTTTTCCGCGAATAACTTGAACAATCATAATCTTTCCGTCACCAAACAGCGTTTCCGCAATTTGATTCGGCGAACTCGGGGTTTGTAATTTAAAATTTGGAATTTCACCGCCGCGCACCGAAAAACAGACAAATTCATCAGTCAAATCTTCAACCTTAAAATCTCCTGCAAAAGTGAAGCGTTCCAGATTTTTCAAAACTTTCTCGTAAGTCGCCGCTTCGGTTTCAAAAAGAAAATCGCCGCCAAACCGCAAAACGCGCACGACAGCCAAAGTTCTGCCCTGCGCGTTCGGAAACGCTGCAAGCATCCATTTGTTTTCCTCTAATTTTTTTACATCATTTGTAATCAAACCGTTGAGAAACATTACGGCTTCCGCGCCGGAAACTTTTATCAAACCGCGTTTTTGCTCAAAATAACCGATGCCGTCGCGCACACTTTTATATTCGCTTAAATTTTTCATCTCCATAGATTTTTTATTTTACGACTTTTCTAAAAAATCAGCGAATGCTCGAAAAAACCGGCGTTTGGTTATGTATGTATTCCATACCAAAAAATTTCGTTTGTATCTATGCAGCACAGTTATTAAATTTTCGATTTTGGTTTTCTCAACTCCAATTTCGATTATTTCCGCTATTAATTAAACGAAAATCACAAACTTCCTAAATTTTATAATTTGGAACGTCAATTGCTTATTTTGGTTATATCGAAGAATTTTAGAAAAATGGCAGCCGGCAACCTGAGAGGAAATTAAGTGACAGAACAGCAGCGCGAAAACTCAAATACGGAAACACATCAAACCGAAAAACGATTGGAAAATGCGATAATTCCAATTATCGAAGAAAGAGCAGTAATAAACAAAGAAATTGTCGAAACCGGAAAGGTTAGCATCTCTAAACGAGTTTCCGAACACGAGGAAATCATTGATGAACCGCTTTTGCGCGAAGAAGTTTCGGTTGAGCGCGTGGCAGTCAATCAATTTGTTGACACGCCGCCGGAAATTCGGCACGAAGGCGACACAATGATTATTCCGGTTGTTGAAGAACGAATGGTTATAGAAAAACGGCTTTTTCTCGTTGAGGAAATGCACGTTAGAAAACAAGTCGTTGAGTCGCATCAGCCTCAGCGGATTACTTTGCAAAAAGAAGAAGTTGAAGTAAAAAGAGTTGCTTATTCAAAAAATTCTGACCGATAACAAGGAGTTTGCCAAAATGGGTTTGGCAGAAATTTAGTACAGAACAAGGAGATAATTAATTATGACACATACAGTAATAGGAATATTTGACAGCAAGGAAGAAACACGAAACGCAATGAATGAATTGGTCGAAAAGGGCTTTATAAAAGAAAATATTGACGTTTCAAACAGAAAAAAAATGAATGAAACGGTTGCCGCAACAAATGCTGATACGACAGCCGGCGACAGTATCAGCAATTTTTTCAGTAATTTATTCGGCGGTGATGAAACTTCAGTGAGAAACTATTCAGACATTGCCCGTGATACCGAAGGAATTGTAACGGTGCAAACTGATACCAAAGAAAAAGCAGCTCAGGCGGCAAAAATACTCGATAGTAACGGCGCAATTGACGTTGATGATCGTGCCGCGCAATATCGGCAAAAATATGCACAAACTTCAGGAAAAACGGGAACAGCGCAAACCGCACAGAATCGAACGGCAAACGAAGGTGAAATGACGATTCCGGTGGTTGAAGAAGAATTACAGGTCGGCAAACGCGCCGTAGAAACCGGCGGCGTTCGTATCAAAAGCCGAATTGTCGAAAAACCTGTTGAGGAAACTCTGCGGCTTCGTGAAGAGCATATTGTTGTTGACCGTCGTCCGGCGAATCGTGCCGCTACCGAAGCCGATTTCAAAAATTTCAAGGAAGGCGATATTGAAATAACCGAACGCGCCGAAAAAGCCGTCGTCAACAAAGAAGCCCGTGTTGTCGGAGAAGTTGCCGTCGGTAAAAAGGTTGAAGAACACGAACAAAAGATCAGCGACACAGTGCGAAAAACCGAAGTTGATGTCGAAAAATTAAACACTAATGTTGATACTGACGTTGACACCGCTGCACGTGGTGCCAACAAATAAGTTCACAAATCAGTGATTCTGTAATTGAAGCCGTCTTTTGATTTATCAAAGGCGGCTTCAACGTTATTTCGATACGACATTTTCCTTACTCATACATTCCACTTTTTCCGCCATATTTTGCTGTTAATCAAATCATCTTAACAAGATTTGATAATGACACAAAACAATTTGTCAATAAGATCAAAAGCGTTTAGAATTATTTTTGCATCAAGTTATGTATAAGAAATTTCATCCAACCAAACTCCTTCTTAGATAGCCGCCCGCCAAAACTTTCCGGCGCGTGCGGCGATAATCAATTACGAATTAAAAATTATGAATTACGAATTAGTGGATAGATTTATTTTTATCCGCTAAACTTATGATTTTATAATTGGCTTTGGACATTGGACTTTAGACTTTGGGCTCGAAGATTATGGACGAGAAATATTTTGCACAAAAAATAGAACAAAAATGGCAGCGGCATTGGGCGGAAAATAAGACGTTTGAAGCCCGAATTGACGACGAACGAGAGAAATTTTACGCGCTTGAAATGCTGCCTTATCCGTCTGGACGACTGCATATGGGTCACGTTCGCAATTATTCTATCGGCGACGCGCTCGCCTGGTATAAACGTCTGCGTGGGTTTAATGTGCTGCATCCGATTGGTTGGGATTCGTTTGGTCAGCCGGCGGAACAAGCCGCGATTAAAAAAGGTGTCAATCCGCGCGATTGGACGGAAGACAACATCGTGCAGATGCGCGAACAACTGCAAAGACTCGGTATCAGCTACGATTGGTCGCGTGAAATCGCCGCGCATCGTCCCGAATATTACAAATTTGACCAGTGGTTTTTCCTCAAAATGCTGGAACGCGGCTTGGCGTATAAAAAAATGACGCAGGTTAATTGGTGTCCGAAGGACGAAACCACGCTGTCGAACGAACAGGCGAGCGGCGGCGTTTGCTGGCGGTGCGGCACGAAAGTCGAGAAAAAGGACATCGCGCAGTGGTTTTTGAAAATTACCGCTTACGCCGAAGAACTTTTGCAGGGAATGAACGAAATCGAAGACGGCTGGGCGGAGCGCGTTTTGACGATGCAGAAACATTGGATCGGCAAAAGCGAAGGCGCGTTTGTTAAGTTCAAAGTTCAAAGTTCAAAGTTCAAAGTTCAAGATGGTAAAAATCTGGAATCAATAAAAGTTTTTACGACGCGCATTGACACGATTTACGGCGCGAATGCGATTGTCGTGGCGGCGGAACATCCGATTATCGAAGCGAATTTTGATGAATTGTTCGATGAAGTGAAAGCCAAAATCAAGAAAATCAAAATCGAGAAAGCCAAACCGACGGACTACGGCGAAGAAATCGAAAAAGATGGAATTGTCACTGGATTGAAAGCGATAAATCCGTTTTCGGGCGAAGAATTGCCCGTTTGGGTGGGCAATTACGTGATGATGGAATACGGCACGGGCGCGGTGATGAGCGTTCCGGCGCACGACGAGCGCGATTTTGAATTTGCGAAAAAGTTCGATTTGCCGATTAAAGAAGTCGTCAGTGAATCCGCCAAGGTATTTCAAAAATCAATGTTTCCCGATGAAGATTCTGAACGGGATGAATCCAAAATCAAAGCGGCTTTTACCGACTATGGAATTTTAATCAATTCGGGCGAATGGACTGGCAAAAGTTCAGAAGAAGCGAAAAAGGAAATGACAAAATTTGCCGAAGAAAGAGGTTTCGGCGAAGCAGCGACGACTTATCGCCTGCGCGATTGGGGAATTTCGCGACAGAGATTTTGGGGCGCGCCGATTCCGATTATTTACTGCGAAACGTGCGGCACCGTTCCCGTTCCGTATGAAAATTTGCCGGTTAAATTGCCGGAAAGCGCACCGTTCACCGGAGTCGGCGAATCGCCGCTGGCGAAAGTTCCTGATTTTGTAAATACGATTTGCCCGCAGTGCGGAAATGAAAACGCGAAACGTGAAACCGACACGATGGATACTTTTGTTGATTCGAGTTGGTATTATTTTCGCTACGCCGATCCGCACAATTCGGAAATGCCGTTTAATCCCGAAATTGCGAATTACTGGCTGCCGGTTGATCAATACGTCGGCGGCGTTGACCACGCCGTGATGCACCTGCTTTATACCAGATTTTGGACAAAAGTGATGCAGGACATCGGCTTAGTGAGTTTTGACGAGCCGGTGAAAAATTTGTTGACGCAGGGAATGGTCGTCGGCGAATCTTATTATTCGGACGAAAAATCGAGTTATGTTCCGCTTGATGAGGTCAAAATTGTACGCGACGAACGCGGAAAAATTACAAGCGCAAAGTTAAAAGCGGACAATTCGCCGATAAAAGTTGCGGTTGAAAAAATGTCGAAATCGAAGTATAACGGCGTTGACCCGGACGATATGGTGTTGATTTACGGTGCGGACGCGGCGCGGATTTTTGCGCTATTTGCCGCGCCCGCCGAAAACGAACTTGTTTGGATGGAAACCGGAATCGAAGGCGCAGTCAGATTTTTGCAGAGAGTTTACCGTTTTGTTTATCGCTGGCACGAAGTGTTAA
>JBDTSO010000233.1:0-5438 GCA_039931085.1 Acidobacteriota bacterium
GTTGTCTTTTGTCCCTAAACTTGCGTGTATTCGGTTTCGCCCCACGTCATCTCAATCGTTAGGCGGCTTCTCTGAACATTAACCTTGCGCCTTTAGTTACTTTGTCGCTAAACTTGAGTTGTGGATTTCGGGTGGGACGAGAATAAACGAACGGAAAATATCGGCAAGCACGAATTGGATTTTACCGATGCTTGGCAATTCTTCGACGCGCCGATGCTCTTTGATATTGATAACCGAAAAGATTACGGAGAAATGCGCTTTATTGGACTCGGCTTTTTGAGAAACTTGATTGTCGCTACCGTTTTCACCGAGCCGAACGAAGAAACGATTCGCACTATCTCTTCACGCAAAAGCATTAAAATATGAGCGAGAGCAATTTGAAAAATACATCGAAGACCAATTGGGCGAAACTTGAAACAATTATGGACGAAGAAATAGACGTTTCCGATATTCCGCTGCTTGACGAGAAATTTTTCGCCAATGCCCGCTTGCGAATGCCGCAAGGCAAAGTCTCAGTAACCGTGAGCGTGGAAAAAGACGTAAATGACTGGTATCAAGCGCAAGGCGAAGAGTCAAAAGCATTAATGAGCGCAGCACTAAAAATCTATGCGGAAGCGCATCGGGAAATACGTCGTTGAAACTAATCGTGCCATCGAACAAATCAACGGATGTGAGGGCGCGAGCAGCTTCTCTTGTAAAAGTTATCTTTCTTTTGCGTAGTGTTGTGCGAATTCGGTTTCGCCCTACATCATCTCAAGCGTTAAGCAAAAAATTTATTCCGTCGTTTTAGGTTTGACCGTCAAAAGTAAAACTGCCGCAAAAACTGAAATGCACGCGCTGATTAAAAACGCCGCGCTTGCGCCGAACTCGGTCCAAATCGCACCAAACAAAAGCGATGCCGGAAAAACTGTAATCGAAAAAGCGAGATTATAAAAACCGAACGCCGTTCCGCGTTTTTCCGGCGGGACTAAATCGGCGACGAGAGCTTTTTCCACACCTTCGGTCAAACCAAAATAAATTCCGTAAATCAAAAACAAAGCCCACGTTTGCCACGCCGCACTAACAAACGCGAATCCGGCGTAAACCAATGCGTAAACCATCCAACCCGTAAAAATCAGAGTTTTCCTGCCGAATTTGTCCGATAAATCGCCGCCGATAAGCGAAAAAATAACTTTGCTGAAATGCAGAAACATCCACAAAAGCGGTAAAATGGCGACTGCTATTCCTGTTTGTTCGGCGCGGAGAAGTAGAAATGCGTCGGTTGAATTCGACAAAGTGAAAAGCGCGATGACGACTAAAAAGCGTTTGAAATTGCCGTCGAATTCCTTTAGCGAAAGTTTGATTTTCGGCGCGAGCGAATCGGTTGCTTTTTTGGGATTTTCGTGAACGAAAAAAACGATGACGAATAAGCCTAAAACGACGGGAATTGAAGCGTATAGAAAAACCTGCCGATAATCCTGCGCGGTCGGCGTGTTTGGATCGGAAGCAAAATAAGAAAGTAAAACGAAGGCGATAATCGGTCCGAAAACTGCGCCGAGATGATCAGCGGCGCGATTAAAACCGAATGCCAGACCGCGTTTTTCTTCCGGCACACTCGACGCGATAATCGCATCGCGCGGTGCGCCGCGAATGCCTTTACCGACGCGATCCGTTACGCGTACCGCCAAAACCTGTTGCCAGCTTCCGGCAAACGCCAGAATCGGGCGTGTCAAACTCGCCAGCGCGTAACCGAGAAAAACGGGAAATTTGCGTTTCTCGAATTTATCGCTGAAATAACCGGAAAAAAGTTTTAAAAGTCCCGCAACCGATTCGGCAAAACCTTCGATCAAACCAATGTAAAACGGCGATGCGCCAAGTGTTAAAGCCAAAAATGCTGGCAGCAGCGGATAGATTATCTCGCTGGAAGTGTCGTTTAATAAACTAACCAAACTAAGTGCGAGAACATTTCCCGAAAGATTTTTGTAACGCCGGAAATAGCGTTTGATTTGAACAAACATTTATTAAAAATCAACGGGTTTTTTTGATTGCCGGCGGATTTTTGACAGGAGTTTTATCCGTGCCGAACCACCAAAGCGAAGCACTGCCGACGGCGGCAATCAATAAAATAAGTGCGATGATTGCTGCCCGAATCGCCATTTTGACAGCGCGTTTTAAGACAAAAAATGTCGCCGCCGCTATTGCGAGTATAAAAATTACAAAAATTATTGCGGCAATCGTCATACGCTTCTCGCTTTTTCGTTCAAGGCTTTTTCCAATTTGTCCAAATCTTCTTCGGTCAGAGCGGCATCCTGCGTCGGCAGGCGGAAATTTTCGTCCGCCCAATCGCCGAAATCAATCAATTTACAGCGTTCGGAACAAAACGGGCGAAACTCGTTTCCCGTATATTCAGTTTCTTTTTTACAGGTCGGACATTTTACTTTCGGCATAAGGTTTATAAACTAAAATTTTAACATACGAAAATAAAAAGTTGAACGGCAAACTTAGTTTACAGTTTGATTCTGACAAATAATTTTCAACTTTGTTTTGAACTTTTACTTTTAAGTTTCTGTAATATCAATCTTTATGGTAAAAATGAAAGACTTTATGAACTACAAAAAAGCACAGGAAACAGCCGAATTTATCAAATCAAAATACGCAAAAGAAATAAAAGTCGCGCTCGTTTTGGGCAGCGGACTCGGCGCGTTTGCCGAAGATGTCGAAAATAAAGTCGTTATTCCTTACGACGAAATTCCGCATTTCCAAAAATCAACCGTCGAAGGACACGCCGGACAACTCGTTCTCGGCGAAGTCGCGGGCGTTTCGGTTGCCGTTCAGCAAGGTCGGTTTCACTTTTACGAAGGCTACGAAATGTCGCAGGTGATTTTCCCCGTGCGTGTTTTCGGCGTGTTGGGTGTGAAAAGTTTGATTTTGACGAACGCGGCGGGCAGCGTTGACACGGATTTTAAGCAGGGAACTTTGATGCTCATCCGTGATCACATAAATTTGATGGGCGTAAATCCGTTGCGCGGCGCGAATGACGAAAGATTCGGCGCGCGTTTTCCCGATATGACGGAAGTTTACGCGCTCGAATATCAAGATATTGCAATGGCGGCGGCGAAGGAAATGGCGATTGAAAAAGCTAAAGCGGAAGAAGAAAGAACCGGCAAAAAACAAGAAATAGACAGAATTCTGCGGCGCGGCGTTTACTGCGGTTTGTCAGGTCCGACGTATGAAACGCCGTCCGAAATCAGAATGATTCGTTTGTTAGGCGGCGATGCGGTTGGAATGTCAACCGTTCCCGAAGCGATTGCGGCGCGGCATCAAGGCATCAAAGTTCTGGGTATTTCCTGCATTACAAATCTCGCGGCGGGAATCTCGGATGAAACCATCAATCACGAAGAGGTGATGGAAACCGGCGCGAAAGTCGCTAATACTTTTAAGGAACTTTTGAAAAGAATAATTCCGAAGTTGGATTGAAGCAGGCTTTACTGATGAAGAAAAAACGAAAAATTAATAACAAATGATTATAGGAATATGCGGCGGAACAGGTTCGGGGAAGACGACGATTGCGCGAAAAATCGTCGAAGATGTCGGCGCGGAAAATGTCGTGCTGGTCGAACAGGATTCTTATTACAGAAACTTGTCGGATATGCCGCTTGACGAACGCCATCAGGCGAATTTCGATCATCCCGATTCGATTGACAGCGAGTTGTTAATGAATCATATCAAACGTTTGAAAGGCGGACAGCCGATTGAAATGCCGGTTTATGATTTTAAATCGCACACGCGAAGCGATAAATCAGAGCATATCGAACCGAAAGAGATTGTTATTGTCGAAGGGATTTTAATTTTTTCGGAAGGGCGGATACTGAATTTGCTGGATGTCAGAGTTTTTGTTGATACGCCGGACGATATTCGCTTTATTCGCCGCTTAAAACGCGACATCAGCGAACGCGGGCGTACTGTCGAATCCGTCATCGCGCAGTATTTTGCGACCGTTCGCCCGATGCACTTTGATTTTGTCGAACCGTCGAAACGCCACGCCGACATCATCATTCCCGAAGGCGGACAGCCGCACGTCAGTATCAATATGCTGTGCGGTTTGGTGCGTGAAAGACTGTATATGGAACAACGTGAACAATAAAAACCCGAAAAAATTAATCGAAACAGCCAAACGAGCGCGTGAAAAAGCCGTCGCGCCGTATTCAAATTTCAAGGTCGGCGCGGCATTGCAAACGAAAAGCGGGAAAATTTTCACCGGCTGTAATATCGAAAACGCTTCCTACGGTCTGACGATGTGCGCCGAGCGCGTGGCGATTTTCAAAGCCGTTTCAGAAGGCGAAAGGGAATTTTCAAATATCGCCGTCGTCGCCGACACCGACGAACTAACGCCGCCGTGCGGACCTTGCCGACAAATCATTTGGGAATTTTGTGGCGATATTCCGGTTACGTTTGCAAATTTAAAAGGCAAAACCGAAACCCTGCAAATGAAAGAACTTCTGCCGCGTGCTTTTGACGGAAAGTTTTTGGATTGAGCAGCAGAAAGTCCCACATAAGTCAGAAATCTAAATTTGCACCCTTGCTCAGGCGCGGGTTTCCGTCTTTGCAGCTTGAAAGTTCGGCGAAAGACGGCGCAGATTTTCCACCGCTTTCGGCAAAACCTCCAAAACATATTCGACATCTTCAATCGAATTTTCCGCTCCGAAACTAAACCGAATTGCGCCGCGGGCAAGTTCATCATCTCTGCCGAGCGCACGAATAACGGGCGAAGGTTCAAGACTTCCCGACGAACACGCCGAACCTGTCGAAACCGCAATTCCCTGCATATCAAGATTGATCAGAAGTCCTTCGCCTTCAATAAAACGAAATGAAATATTCGAGATATTCGGCAGACGATTTTCGGGATTTCCATTTAAAATTATGTCGTCAATTTTTTCGCCGACTTCGCCTTCAAATTTATCTCGCAGAGATTTTATGAAATCTGTTCTTTCATCCAAATTATTTTTCGCCAATTCACACGCTTTGCCGAACGCGGCGATCAACGGAACGGATTCCGTGCCGCCGCGTTTTTCGCGTTCCTGATGTCCGCCGATGTTTTGTTTGTGCAGCCGCACGCCGCGCCGAACGTAAAGCGCGCCGACACCTTTCGGCGCGTAAATTTTATGCGCTGAGATTGACAATAAATCACAGCCGATTTCTTCGACATCTACTTTAATTTTCCCGACGGCTTGCACTGCGTCCGTGTGAAACCAAATTTTTTTTCCGTCGTTTTTTAGTTCACGAACGAATTTTCCGATTTCCGCAACCGGCTGAATCGTGCCGATTTCGTTGTTTGCCGTCATTACGGAAATCAAAATCGTATCTTCACGAATCGCGTTTTTTAGGTCTTCGATTTTCACGATTCCGTCGTCATAAACCGGCAAATAAGTAACTTCAAAGCCGCGTTTTTCCAAATCTTC
>JBDTSO010000234.1:0-5430 GCA_039931085.1 Acidobacteriota bacterium
GATCGAAATTTCTTTCGGCAAACGCCCGCATCGCCGGTTCAATCGAAGTCGGATTTCCCGGTTCGACATCGCGCAGAACGATGTCCAAATCCTTTTCCGCACGCTGAACGCCTTCCCACGCCGCCGCGTTGAACGAACGATCATTTTTGCCGCCGATGTCGAAAACGATCCCGACCTTGATTTTGCCTTTATCGGTGTTCGCTTCGGTCGCCGCGCACGAAGAAATCAAAAATAATGCGGACAGAACAAGCGTGATTTTAAGAACATATCGGATTTTCATAATTTTTTACGAAATAACTTCTTTGACTAATTCAAACTTTCTAATCGGTTTTTCCGCGCTGATCTTATACGCCATTTGGAGTTTTGCAAGGACTTTGGCGGCGTTTGCCTCGTTTCGGCAAAAAAGCGTGCCGAGCGGTTCGTGTTCCTTTACTTTGTCGCCCAACTTTTTGATGCACGAAAAACCGACGGCGTAATCAATTTTGTCGTCAATCTGAAACCGTCCGCCACCGATTAGCGCGACGGCTTTCCCGATTTCGCTCGCGTCAATCTCTAAAACAAAACCGCTTGCGGGTGATTTAATATCTACTTGAAGCAGATTTTTGTCCAAAAGTATTTTAGGTTCATCGCAAATTTTCGGATTTCCGCCTTGCAGTTTGATATTTTCCTTAAATTTTTCCAACGCGTCGCCGTTCGCCAAGACTTTTTGAATTTTTATTTTTGAATTTTTAATCGTGTCGGCGATTCCGGTTAAAACCAAAATTCGCGCCGCCAGTTCGATAGACAAATTTAATGTTTGCCGTACCTGTTTGTCGGTTTCGTTTCGCAAAATTTGCAGACATTCGTAAACTTCGAGCGCGTTACCGACGTATTTGCCGAGCGGCTGATTCATATCGGAGATGACGGCTTCGGTTTTCACGCCGCAGGCATTTCCGGTTTTTACCAACGCTTTCGCTAGTTTTCGCGCATCGCGTTCTCTCTGCATAAACGCACCGCTGCCTGTTTTCACGTCCAAAACGAGCGCATTCAAACCTTCGGCTAACTTTTTCGACATAATTGAGGCGACAATCAGCGGAATTGATTCAATTGTCGCCGTCGCGTCGCGCAAAGCGTAAATTCTACGGTCGGCGGGAACGATTTTTTCCGTCTGTCCGGTCATTGCAAACCCGCATTTTTTTATAATTTTTTTGAAATTTCCCGTTGAAAGATTGACATTATAACCTTCGATTGATTCGAGTTTGTCGAGCGTTCCGCCCGTGTGTCCGAGTCCGCGACCCGAAATCATCGGCACGAACGCTCCGCACGCCGCGACAATCGGCGCGATCAAAAGCGAAGTTTTATCGCCTACGCCGCCCGTCGAATGCTTATCGGCAACGGGCGCGTCAATGTCAGAAAAATTCAGAATTTCGCCCGAATTGAGCATCGCTTCGGTCAAAGCGTTTTGTTCAGATTGGCGCAAACCATTGATGAACATCGCCATCAACAGCGCGGAAATTTGATAATCAGCCCACGTTTCATCGCACACGCCTTTGATAAAAGCGTTTATTTCAGACGATAAAAACTTGCCGCCGTCGCGTTTTTTTCGGATTAATTCTTGCGGATTCATTGGTGTAACTTTATCAAAATTTGTATGAACAGCATAATTTTAAAAAAAGTTGAAAATTTACTGTTTATTTTTTGGTAAGTTTGCGTCATAATAAATATATTATGATGAACTTTATCAAAACAATCGGAGCATTTTCACTAACCTTTATTCTTTCAGTCGCTTTGGTCGGCGTTCCGAAAAGCGTTTCGGACTTTCTGGCACAGGATGTCAGCAACGGATTTGAAAGAGATACCTATATTCAATTTCTTTTTTACAAAGATTTATCAAAACACGAAATTTATACTTCTTCCGAGTACAAAAAGATTATCAACCAATATACAGAAAGATCGGAAAATTTGGATGACAGCGGTTTGCCGGCTGATTTTCAAGCTGCGTGGCGCGACCACGTAGCGGCTTGGCGCGAACAAACAAATTTTCTCAACCAAAGCAGAACACACTGCAATATGTACAAACACGACAGCAGTGACGAAGAATTTTTTCGCGCATTCACGCAGCAAGACGACGAAATCACGCGCACTTGGTTTAAGGTTTTGTCCGTCGCC
The DNA here is from genome assembly GCA_039931085.1 of Acidobacteriota bacterium. Lineage (GTDB taxonomy): Bacteria > Acidobacteriota > Blastocatellia > Pyrinomonadales > Pyrinomonadaceae. Next base: position 2,149 of record JBDTSO010000234.1, read on the forward strand.
CACAGTCACGGCGTATCAATTCCGCGTAATTATTATTAAAAATTCAGGCGGCTGAAACGGTTATCATTCGCGGTTCATCGCCGTCGCCTTCTATTTTTATTTCGATAATTTTGCCGGAAAAAGGTTTCCGGCGAAGTTTCTCCGACCATTCCATAATTACAATTGCCGTTTCATCTTCTAATATCTCATCTAAGCCGACTGCTTGAGCAACGTCGGCTTTTTCATTTAACCGCCAAAAATCAATGTGAAAAACATCAAATTTTTCGGTTTTGTACAAATTAACGAGCGTAAAACTCGGACTCGTAACTTCGTCAATATCGTAATTAAGAGCATGTAAAACTCCTTTTGTAAAAAGCGTTTTGCCCGCGCCGAGTTCGCCCGAAAGTAAAATAATTTCGCCGCCTTTTAATGTTTCACCGAGTTTTTCGGCGAGCGTGAAGGTTTCTTCCGGCGAATAACTCTTTGTTTTCGTATTAAACATATTACCGTTGAGAAATTACAATTTAAAAAATATTTCACTTTTCCGATTGCATAATATATTCCAGCTTACAATAATATTTCAATGCCCGAATTACCCGAAGTTGAACTTGTTGCGAAATCGCTAAACAAACTCGTAAAAAATCGAAAAATAACGGTCGCCGAACTTTTGAGAGAAAGACTCGCACCGGACACTTCGCCGCCGGAATTTGCCGAAAAATTGAATGGCGCGACGATAAATTTTGTCCATCGGCGCGGAAAACATATTCTTTTTGATTTGGACAATGGCAATACTCTGATCGTCCATCTGCGAATGAGCGGACGCTTTCTGCTTTTGCCGATTGAACACGAACTGCCGAAATTTACACACGCAATTTTTTATTTTGCGGACGAAATGCGGCTCGTATTTTCCGACCAGCGGCATTTCGGTTTTATGAAAATAGTCGAAACCGCGCGGCTTTCCGAAGCAAAAGAATTAAAAAAACTCGCGCCTGAACCATTCTCGGAGGATTTTAATTTAAAGTATTTTCGGGCGGTTTTGAAAACTTCAAAAAAAAGTTTGAAAGAATTTTTGCTCGACCAAACAAAAGTTACGGGTTTGGGAAATATTTACGCATCGGAAGCAATGTTTCTGGCAAAAGTTAATCCGCAAATTTCAGCCGACAAACTTTCGGCGAAAAAAGCCGGAGTTTTATTCGAAAAAATCCGCGAAGTTTTAGCCGATTCAATCGCTCACGGCTCGACGATGAATGTTGATCCCGAAAATATTGACGGCAGTTATTACGGCGGCGGCTACGAATTGAACTGGCGCGTTTATGACCGCGAAAATGAACCGTGCGTCGTCTGCGGAGCGAATATTGAACGATTAAAACAAGGCGGACGCTCGACATATTTTTGTCCGAAATGCCAGAAATAATAGTTTAGCTGCCGTAAACATTCAGTCCGGAATTTGTAATATGAGATAATTATGGCACTATTTATTAAGATGAAACGCACAAGAAGTCATCCGGCGATAGCACAGAAACGAAAAGGAACATCTAATTAATGAGCCTTTCGTTAAGTTTGGCATTGATTAGCGACAAAGTTAAATCAACGCCGGATTATTTATAATTACTAAAAATATATTTGCCGAACGAAAAACTAAAAACCAGATACCAAATCTACGGAGAAACATTATGAAAAAAGCAATATTCCTAGTCGGAATTTTAACACTTATTTTTGCCGTCAACAGTTACGCCCAATTAAATTTGCCGCGTGAATCGCAGCGTACTGAAGTTGTTCAAACTGTCGGCGATACGCGAGTCGCGCTCATTTACAATCGTCCGAACACAAAGTCGCGCTTGATTTGGGGCGCACTTGTTCCCTACGGCGAGGTCTGGCGCACGGGCGCGAATGAAAATACGACTTTTGAAGTTTCCAACGACGTGAAAATTAACGGACAAACATTACCCGCCGGAAAATACGGTTTGCACACGATTCCCAATAAAAATGAATGGACAATAATTTTTAACAAGGTAAACAACGAATGGGGGAGCTTCAAATATGAAGAAAAACAAGACCAATTGCGCGTCAAAGTGAAACCGCTGACCGGCGAATTTCAAGAAACTATGTCGCTCGGTTTAGAAAATGTCGCGGCGACAACGGCGGATGTCGTAATGCGCTGGGAAAATTTGCGCGTGCCGTTCACGATTGATGTCGGCGATGTCAACAGCCGTGTTCTCGGAACTATTCGCCAACAAATGTCAACTCTCAAACCCGATGATTTCAGAACGCCGATTGACGCGGCAAATTATATTTATTCGCAAAATATGACGGCGAATTACAATGAGGCGATTAGTTGGCTCGACACTTCGCTGAAAAACAAAGAAACCGCCAATGCGCTCGGCTTAAAAGCTAATCTTTTGGCTGAAACGGGCAAAAAAGCCGAAGCTATTACAAACGCCGAACGCGCCATTAAAGTCGCTAAAGCCGCCAATCCAAAAGCGAATACCGACGCGCTCGAAAAGCGTCTGGCAGAATGGAGAAGCGAACAATAAAAATAATTCTTTGCTGAAGTTCACACGAAGAAAGGGACGTTTCAAGTCAAAAGTTAAAGATAAAATGACTTTTGACTTTTGACTTTTTACTTGCCCTAAGTAACCGCGCCGCCGTCAACGATAACGATTTCGCCATTCATAAAACTGTTGCGGTCGCTCGTCATAAAAGCGGCGAATTCGGCGAGTTCGGCAGGTTTGCCGACGCGACCTTTGGAAACCCAGAAATCGTGCATCTGTAAAAGTCGTTCCGGCAAAGTATGTCCTAAATCCGTGTCAAAAATTCCGGCGGCAATCGCATTGACGGAAATGCCGAAGTTGGCAGCTTCACGCGAAAGACATTTGGTAAAACCGATCATCGCCGCTTTCGATGTGGCGTAATGTACGGAAGTCGGCAAACTGCGAATCGCGCCGACGCTCGTAATATTCAAAATCGAGCCGACGCGCTGCCGAATCATCTGTTTGTAAAAAGGTTTAGTAACGGCGAAAAGACTGCCGACGTTCGTGTCAACAACCCAATCCCAACTTTTGTCGGTTGTCGTGGCGAAATTGTCCGGTTTGTTGACGGCGGCGTTGTTGACCAAAACATTAATCGCGCCCCAAGCGTCAAGAATTTCGCGGGCGATGCGTTTCATTCCAACGCGGTCGGTCACGGAAACTTTGAATGATAAGGCACGCCTGCCGTGAGCCTCGATTTTTGCTTTAATTTCTTCTGCCAAATCGTCGCGTGAATGATAATTAAAAGCGACATCCGCGCCTTCGCGGGCGAAAA
>JBDTSO010000235.1:0-5407 GCA_039931085.1 Acidobacteriota bacterium
ACGGCAAACTCGCATTTGCTTGTTTGCTTCTTTGTTTCTACTCTTGATTCACATTACAAAGAAAATCCAATGAGAATTTACTGGAATATACCGGAATCAACTCTAAAAGCTGGAAATATGATTTTCAGTGGGATGAATACAGGCTTTGCTTACACCTGCTCTATTTAACAATTGTCCAAGATTTGTCCAGTGAAAAAAGAGATGAAATTACAACCTATGCAAATAAAATACTCGAATCAAGGTTGACTGCTAAAAGCGAAAATTTGGCTAAAAAATCAGTCAAAGCAAATCAACAAAAAAATATAGCCGATCAAAGCGAAAAACTGATTAGTGAATTTGTTTCGATGGTAAAGCAAGACGATATCGAATTTGCCAAAACAAATATAATCGAGTTTCTTCAAGGCATATCACCTGCGCCGGAAAATTCCTTTCAAGATTTCATAATACTACAAACTGAGTTGATAAATTGGGCGGAAAGACATCATTTCAAAAAGGACTGGTTATTAAGATATGCTTATTTCTTCCTTTCAGAATATAGCAGCAATCCAGAGATAAAACTCAACGAAATTATAATACCGACTCAAAATATCGGTTCTCTGAAAGCACAATCATTTGAATTCAGCTTTGCAGGTTGGTCAGCGGAAGATTCCATAGAGGCATATAAAAAACGGGTAACTGAAAGTTTTAATAAAAAGTTGCAAAGATACTTCTTATATGTGTCAGATCATTGTAATTTGGAAGAAAACAAGCACGTTACCAGACCTAGAGATTCCGATTATGAAAGCATAAAACGGCTAATTGCTTGGAACGAAGGTATTGCTCAATCGGAAATTGCAATTTTCTTTGGAAGATCATTGATTGTTGTCGAAAAAGCATTAACTTTGTTGTCCAAAACTTTTGGTTTGCCAAAGCGCATCGGATTACCCGGAAGGAAAAAACGCCATCCAATATTTGACAAAAGACTTGCTCAAATTAAAGCCGCAAAAATACCATAATTATCTTCTTTCATTTTTGCAATAAATAATTATGGTATAAGTCTTTTATTTACAGACACTTACAGTTGCATTCATAATCTAAATACATTATTATCGAAATAACTAAAAGGCAAAAAAGCCGCCTTCGTTTCAAGTTTAGCGACCTAGACGAAAACGGCACTTTTGAAAGCCTTAATAACAACGCGCCTTGCGGCGTGTGCAGGACATTTCTATTTAAAGAGGTTAAAACAATGATAAATGAAAAACAACTGTCAAATGACCGGAAATTATTGAATGAAAAAAATCAAGTAATTGCCGAGCGCGAGCTATTTACGGATAAAGAGGCGAGTGAATATCTGCGTGTTTCGCAGGTTACTTTGTGGCGCGAACGCAAGAAAGGAAAAATTGACTTTCGCCGCGTCGCCAGCAAGATCGTTTATTTGCGGGAAGACTTAGAAAAATACTTAACCCGAAACAAACGCAATGCTTTTTCAATACAAGATTAAGGGGAGAAAAAATGACAACCATTTTAGACACTGCAAAAAATTACTTGCGGCGCGGTTGGCAACCAATCCCGATACCGCATCGCTCAAAAAATCCAAATTCATTAAATTGGCAGAAGCAAAATTTTGTCGAAGCCGATTTGCCCAAACATTTTAACGGCAAACCGCAAAACATCGGAGTTTTACTCGGTGCAAGTTCAAACGGATTGACTGACATTGATCTCGATTCGCCAGAAGCGGTCAAAATTGCCGATTACTTTTTACCCGAAACCGAAGCCGAATTTGGACGCGCCGGAAAGCCGCGCTCACATCGTCTTTATTACTGCAAAGGCGCGTCGTTTGAGAAATTCAACAATCCGTTCCTGACTAATTCCAAAGATGAAAGTGGGCGAAAGGGGGCGTGTATTGTCGAATTACGAACCGGCGACGGACTGCAAACAGTCTTTCCCGGCTCGACGCACGAAAGCGGCGAATCTATCGAGTGGCACAGGAGCGGCGAACCGTTCCAAGTGGACGCGCAGAGCTTGCGGCGGGCGGTTGCGCGGCTGGCTTCTGCGTGTCTTATTTCTACCTTTTGGCGCGAAGGCAAGCGCAACGACTTACACCTTCCCTTAATCGGCGCATTGCTCCGCAACGGCTTTGACGTTTCAGAAACAAAGAATTTTATCCGGGCGGTTTGCGCGGCGGCGAACGATGAAGAAACCGCCGACCGATTGAAAGCGGTTGACGCGGCGGCGCGGAAATTAAAGAGCGGCGAAAAGGTTGCCGGTTTTCCAAAACTTGCCGAATTGACCGACAAAAAACTTGTTGAAACCGTCTGCAAGTGGCTTCAAATCGAAGCCAGACACGAAAGCAAAGCCGAACCGGATTACAAAACCGACGAATTTACAGATACACCGAATCAAAAAAACGAAAAGTCCCCACTTCGACCATTAAAAACCGTCAAAATGTCTGATGTAAAAGCTGAAAAAGTGGAATGGCTTTGGAATCCTTTCGTTCCAATTGGAACGCTCACACTAATTGACGGCGAAGAAGGAATCGGAAAATCTCTCATCGCGCTGCAAGGTTTAGGATGTGCCGTCGCTAACGGTAAGAAAATTGACACAAGCGGTGGTGTGCTTAGTTTTATTGCTGCCGATGTCAGCAATGTTTTACTGATGTCTGCAGAGGAAAGCCTGTCTTTCGTCGTAAAACCCCGTCTGCAAGCCGTTGGCGCGCCGTGTGAGAGGTTTATCGCTATTGATGAACCGTTCACACTCGACAACGACGGAATAATTCGCCTTTCAATGGCAATCGCAGAACACGAGCCGAAACTTGTAATAATTGATCCGCTATTTTCCTACACGGGAAAAGTCCGATTGAATGACGACAACGAAATCCGCTCTGTTACCGATCCGCTTACAAGACTAGCGGAAAAGTTTGATTGTGCAATTATCGGCATCCGGCACATCAATAAATCCAAAGGTTTTGGCGATGCCCGGAACGCCGGGCTAAACGGCGTTGGCTGGAGAGCGGCGGCGCGTTCTGCCTTACTTGTCGGCATTGATAAGGAAACAGGCGAAACTGCAATCGTTCAAACAAAAACAAACCTGTCGGAAAAATCAAAAAAGGCTTTTGGTTATAAAATCGAATCGGCGCAAATCACACTTGAAACGGGTGAAATTATTTCCGCTCCGAAACTCTTTTGGACAGGTGAAAGTGATTTGACCGCCGAAACTATGCTGTCGGCACTCCGAAGCGAAACAACCGAAGAAAAAAGCGAAAAACAAGACGCGATTGCCTTTCTACGTGAAGCATTAAAAGTCGGTCAAAAAACTTCGGTTGCCATATTCAGCGAAGCGAAGAAAATTGGAATTTCAGAGGCGACCTTGAAACGTGCAAAAGCGGCTTTAGGTGTTAAAAGCGTTAAACGCGGCGGAACTTTCGGCGGTGATAATAGTTGGTTTTGGGAAATGCCGAACACTGAAGATGCTCAAGAAGGCACTGAAGATGCTCAAGAAGACAACCTTGAGCATCTTCAGTCAAATGAAGCAAATAAAGCTAGTTGTAGCAATGATTTAGCTGAAGATGCTCATACCAACTCTTTTGAGCATCTTCAGCAGGGATTTGATCCCCTTCAGCAGAAAAATGACGAAACGGAGTATTTTGACTAATGACAATAATTCAAACATTAACCGAAAAAGGCTTCACGCTGGCACTTGAAGGCGGACGTCTGGCAATTACACCGAAAGCGAACTTGACCGACGCTTTGCGCGAATTTATCCGTGCAAACAAGAAAAAACTCGTTTCTGAATTACAAAGCGAAAAAGAATCAAATCTAGTTTCCGCAGTTATTCGCAGTGATGAGTTTAGACATTTTCCCGAAAACAATGGTGAGTTAGCAGATTATAAAGCCGAAAGGTTTTACGAAGTCTTGAATCGGTTTATCGAAAAAGGCATCACGTTTGATGTTTCGGAAAATGATTTCCAAGTTATTGATGCCCGGAACGTCTTGAAAATTTCAGACAGAGAATTTCTCAAACTAAACGATGCGGCAATTCTCTGTCAGTTGCAGCAATCACTATTGATGAAACATTTATTCAATCATTCGCCGGAACGCCTTTGTGATTTTGCGTTTGAGATAACGGAGCGTGAAACACTACTGACAATAACTGCCAAAACTTCATTTGAGATTTACTTTGAAGCCGTCAAACAGGTAACGCGCATTTGGTTTGCGGATTTACTAAAAAATTATGACTGAAACTTTTACAACATTGCAATACGACAACCGGCATTTAGTTATGCGAACCGCGCCGGACAAAAAGCCGCTCGTTATTGCGACTTGTTATTTACCTGAGGTTGCCGAAACAATTTGCGCGGCATTAACCGAACATTTTGCAAATTTGCAAAAGGAGAAATCGAACAATGTTTAAACGTGAAATAGAAAATTAGACGCGCCGATAGCGGAACTTTTCTGCAAGAATTGCCGCCAAATGGTCAAGCCGTCGTATCAAGTGCGAATGTCGCCGGATGAATGCGGTCAACCGACCGACTGCGTTTTGTGGGACTGTTCAAAATGTAAAAGAGAACAGATATTAGCCGATGATCTTTCGATCCTTTCGGCGGACATTATCGAAATAGGAGAAATTAAAATGACTAATGAAACGAAACAGCAAATAAAAGAAAACGAAACAACTCTCAATCGCTGGAAGGCGGAAAGACTTTCCAAAATTCTAAATCAAAGCGTAAGTTTGCCTGACGGCGCGGCACCAGCTTTTTATAAAATAATTGGCGAATTTACCGACGGTTTTAGAATTGAAACCCTGCGCGAAAAGATAGACGCGCAAATGCCGAAACTTTGGGATTTTATGCCGCCGCCGAAAAATAACACCGAATGGACGGAGTATTTCAATGATTTACTAACCGACTGCGCGGCTGAAGAATGTCTAGCGATAAAAGAGGTTTGGCAGATAATCGGATACGACCCAAACAAGTTTGAAGAAATGCGCGGCAATGGTTTTTCCTTTGTCGAGGCGTTTGGCGAATTGTGTATGAAGGAAACAACCGAACAGATGGACGAGCGAACAAAAGACCTTCCGCTCGAACAGTATAAAGAACAGATTGAACACTCAATAAATCAGTGGCGGGAAGGGCAAAAAGAAGTTGCGCGATTACAAAATGACGCATTTAATAAGTTTGGAGTGAACATTTCTTTAGAGAACGGATTTTAGGAATAGGACGACAAGGCTTCGATAATAAAACGCGCTTAAATCGCTGGCGAAAAACACTACAGAACACAACAAATTGAGGAGATAAATTATGATAAAAGGACTGACTCTAATGCAAAATCGCTTCGTCAAATACATCTTTGACGAAACCACGAAAAGCCAAACCGAAGCAGCGCGACGGGCGGGATACTCCAAGAGCCGCGCTAATCTGACAGCCTGTGAA
>JBDTSO010000236.1:0-5353 GCA_039931085.1 Acidobacteriota bacterium
ATAACGACAAGCCCGACACGAAGGAAGTTTATCCCGGAATGCCTTATACGACGGGTTATCACGGCTACGGCGCGACTGATATGTATGCGGTTGACGAACATCTCGGCGATATGGCGAAGCTCAGAGAATTTGTTCGCAAAGCGCATCAAAACGGTTTGGTAGTTTTGCAGGATCAAGTCGTCAATCACACCTCGCCGTATCACGTTTGGGCGAACGATCCGCCGACTCCGACGTGGCTCAACGGTACGCCGGAAAAACATCTCAATAATAATTGGCAGAAGTGGACGGCGATGGATTCGCACGCGACCTACCAAACGCAGGCGCGAAATATTGACGGTTGGTTTATAGACATTCTGCCGGATTTAAATCAGCGCGACCCGGAAGTTGAAAAATATCTGATTCAAAATACGCTTTGGTGGATTGCGAATGTCGGTTTTGATGCTGTTCGGATGGACACTTTGCCGCACGTTCCGCGCGAGTTTTGGGGAAAATGGATGACTGCTTTGAAGGCGGAATTTCCAAAAGTCAATGTTTTGGGCGAACTTTACGACGGCGATCCGGCTCTGCTCGCATATTTTCAGGGCGGACGGCGCGGTTTTGACGGCATTGATACGAAAATTGACACGCTTTACGATTTCGCGCTTTTTTATCAAATCCGCAGCGCATTTGCCAAAGGCGAACCCGTTCGCGGAGTTTCGCAGATTTTGGCACACGATTGGCTGTATCCGAATCCGCGTGTGCTGACAACATTTCTCGGCGTTCATGATATGGAACGCTTTATGAACGAGCGTGGCGCGACCATCGAAGGCTTAAAACTCGCGCAGACTTTTATAATGACGACGCGCGGCACACCGCTTCTTTATTACGGCGACGAAATTGCGATGCCCGGCGGCGGCGATCCCGACAATCGGAGAGATTTTTCCGGCGGTTTTGTCGGCGATTCGCGCAACGCTTTCACCGCAGCAGGCAGAACGGCGGAGGAAAACGATGTTTGGAATCACGTCGCAAAATTGGGCATATTGCGAAAAGAAATCGAACCGCTGAGGCGCGGCGAGCTGCTCACGCTGCTTGATGAAGAACAGCAGACGGCATACGCCCGCATCAAAGATAACCAAGCCGTTTTGATAGTTTTTAACAATGACACGAAACCGGCTGACGTTTCATTTGACGTTTCGATGATTAAACCGTTCGCGCCAAACGCGACGCTGACGGACAGATTGGGCAAAATTTCGGATGTCAAAATTGAAAACGGCACGGTAAAAGTTTCAATGCCGGCGCGAACGGCGGGAATTTTTACGGTGAAATAAATGAAAGCACTATCTTTGATCGCAATAGTTTTCGCCGCGTTTTTAATAATTGTCGGTTTTACCTCAAGAGCGACGGCGGGCGTTTTGAGCTATGCCGTCATTTTTCTCGGCACAATGATTGTAATTTTCGTCGCCGTTGTTTGGACAATCGCATTTTTCAAGGAGAAAAAGGAACGGGAAAGCGAGTTTGACGATTCCGATTCCTAAATAAAAATCTATGCAAAAGAAACCGCAGTTAAGTTTTCTGCAAATCTGGAATATGAGTTTCGGGTTTTTGGGTATTCAGTTCGGTTGGGGATTACAGCTTGCAAATATGTCGCCGATCTATAAATACCTCGGCGCGACCGAAAGCGAATTGCCGTATCTGTGGCTTGCCGGACCATTGACTGGTTTGCTTGTGCAGCCCATTATCGGCGCGATGAGCGACCGGACGTGGACGAAACTCGGTCGTCGCCGCCCGTATTTCCTGGTCGGGGCGATTGTCGCAAGTCTCGCACTTGTTCTGATGCCGAATTCTTCCGTGCTTTGGATGGCGGCGGGTTTGCTTTGGATTCTCGATGCTTCGATCAATATCACGATGGAGCCTTTCCGCGCATTTGTTGCCGATAATCTGCCGGAAGAGCAGCGCACTCTCGGTTTTGTGATGCAGTCTTTTTTTATCGGAATCGGTCAAACTCTGGCGAATGCTCTACCGTTTTTGCTGACGGCGTTCGGCGTTGTCGGCATTATGAAAAGCGGAATTCCATATTCGACTTTGATTGCTTTTATCGTCGGCGGAATATTTTTTATTCTGGCGGTGCTTTGGACGGTTTTTACTTCTCACGAATATCCGCCCGAAGATATGGAAGCGTTTAACGCGAAAAAAGCGGAAGGCAATGTCGTTTCATCAATTTTCAAAGAGATTAGCGAAGCGGTCAAAGATATGCCCGCGACGATGAAACAACTTGCAGTCGTCCAATTTTTTACGTGGTTTGCGCTGCCTTGTATGTGGCAGTATTACGGCATTACGGTCGGCAAAATAGCTTTCGGCGCGGTTGACGAAAAGACAACGCCCGCGCTTTTTCAGCAGGGAAACGAATGGGCTGGATTGATGTTTGCGACATACAATATCGTTTGTTTTCTTATCGCATTTGCGATTCCCTGGTTTGCCAACAACATCAGCCGAAAAGCGGTTCACGCGGTTTGTTTGATTTTGGGCGGTTTGGGATTGATCTCGACAATGTTTGCGACCAATCCTTATTTCTTGATTATCGGAATGGTTGGAGTCGGCATCGCCTGGGCTTCGATTCTGGCGATGCCGTATGTGATGTTGGCGGGCGCGATCAAGCCTGAAAGAATGGGCGTTTATATGGGCGTTTTCAATATGTTCATTGTTTTTCCGCAGGTCATACAGATTTTTGTAGTTCCCGAATTATACAACAGATTTCTCGGCGGAAATTCATTAAACGTCGTTGTCTTAGGCGGAATTTCGATGCTGATTGCTGCCGTAACAGTCTTTTTCGTCAACGACATCGGACACCGAAAACTCGAAAGCGATGAGGAAATCGCTGTTCCCGGCGAAACGGTTGTCGGCGGTGTTGATTTATAAAAAACGATTGGAAATCATTATGAAATTGAATAAGCAAATTGTCGCAACTATTTTAATCCTGTGTTTTTCCTTTACACTTTTCGCACAACAGCCGACGCGCGATTTTTCAAAAGAAACAGCGCGAACTTCGCCGGATTGGGTGAAAGATGCCGTAATTTATGAGATTTTTCCGCGCCAGTATTCAAACAAAGGTGATTTTAACTGGATTACGACTGATCTTGACCGTTTGAATACTCTCGGTGTGACGGTTTTGTGGCTGATGCCGATTCATCCGATTGGCAAGTTAAAGTCAAAAGGCACCATCGGTTCGCCGTATGCCGTCAAAGATTATTACGCGATTAATCCCGATTACGGAACGAAGGCTGATTTGCAGAAACTCATCAGCGAAGCTCATAAACGCGGGTTGAAAGTGATTATTGATATTGTCGCAAATCACACGAGTTGGGATTCGGTGATGATGAAAAATCCCGCGTTTTACACGCACAACGACAAGGGCGAAATCATTCCTCCCGTGCCGGATTGGGCGGATGTCGCCGATTTGAATTACGACAACCCGGAAACGCGCAAGTATATGACCGAAATGCTCGTGTCGTGGATTCGTGATTATGATTTGGACGGTTTTCGCTGTGATGTCGCATTTTTTGTGCCGACTGATTTTTGGGATAACGCTCGAAAAGAAATTGACAAAATCAAGCCCGAAACGATTTGGATCGCCGAAGCGGAAACGCCGGATTTACTTTTGAAAGCGTTCAATCTCGATTATTCGTGGGCGATTCATTCGGCGTTGACGAACGTCATTCAAGGCAACGCACCCGCGTCGGAGATTCGCAAAACTTGGGAAAGACAAAAAGCGGAAATGCCGAAAAATTCTCTGCTGATGCGCTTTTCCGACAATCACGACGAACGCCGTGCAATTGCCCGTTTCGGCGAAAAAGGCGCGCTCGCCGCACAAACTCTGGCGTTCACTTTGGACGGTGTGCCGATGCTCTACAACGGAATGGAAACCGGCGACACGACCGAATCCGGTTCGCCTGCATTGTTTGAAAAACTGCCGATTTTCTGGCAATTTGCCGAACGCCGACCTGAATTTCCGCGTTTTTACAAGGAAATGATTGATTTACGGAAAAATTCGATTGCGCTGCGGCGCGGCGATTTAACGTGGCTGAAAAATTCCGACGAAGGACGAGTTTTGACATTTTTGCGTCGTTCCGGCGATGAAGAAGTTCTCGTCGCAATCAATATGACAAATGCGTCGTTTGCCGGATTCGTCGAAACAAACGGAAGTTTTGTTGAAATCACGCCCGACATCGCGCATCCGTTGCCGCCGGATGATGACAAAATGAAAGAAAAAACGAACGCAAATATCGGTTTGCCCGCGCTGACGCTTGATGCGTTTGGCTTTCGGATTTTTAGAAAGAAATAATTTTAACACAAAGGCGCAAAGGCACAGCAATACATAGGGATTTTATGAAACTTATAAATAAATCTTCACGCCGAATTTTAACTTTAAAAAACTTTACGCCTTTGCGCCTCTGCGCCTTTGCGTTAATTTTTTCCTATTTCGCAAACGCACAAACGCTCGCGCCCGGTGCGCCCGGCAAAGATGCACAATGGGCGACTGCCGGAAAGCAAGCGGTTGGAACTTCCGCCGGTTTGGAAAGCAAGGTTTGGTTCACGCTTGCCGAAGGCGTGATGACGGAAGTTTATTATCCAAATGTAATGACGGCGAATATTCACCTTTTGCAGTTTGTCGTAGTTAATCCGAAAACGAAAAAAGTTGAAACCGAACAAGACGACGCGATTCACGAAATAAAAGTTTTGCGTCCAGATTCATTGACTTTCCAGCAGACCAACACGGCAAAATCGGGCGAATGGAAAATCACGAAAACTTACACAATTGATCCCGAACAAGATTCTATTTTAATTTCAGTAAATTATTCAGGTCTGTCAGAAAATGAAATTTATGTTTATTACGATCCATCATTAGATAACAGTGGAATGCACGATACAGCTTGGACGTTGAACAAAGCATTTTTGGCTTCAGATACAGATAAATCTTCAGCTTTGGTTTGTGCTGAATGCAGTTTTGGGAAAATGACGAACGGATTTTTGGGTGTTAGCGACGGTTTAGCGCAACTGAAAAATGATGGGAAAATTACTAACGAATTCAGCAAAGCGGAAAATGGCAATGTTGTACAGTTGGCGCAAATTAGCGGAGCATTTAATGCCGAATTTTCCCGTCTTCGTGTTCAAATATTTCAATTAGTTTTGAGTTTTGGAGAAACATATCAAAATGCTTTGGAAAACGCGCAACTTTCCGCCAAAAAAGGTTTCCAAAAATCTCAAAACGAATACGAAAAAGGTTGGAGCGATTATGTCAAAACTCTGCCGAAAGTTGATGAAAAATATCAGGCGCAGTTTAATATGGCGGCGATGATTTTGAAGGCGCACGAGGATA
>JBDTSO010000237.1:0-5353 GCA_039931085.1 Acidobacteriota bacterium
TCTGAAAAACCGTCTGATTTTCCCGATTTGTAATGGAAATTTTGTAATCTGCATTGTCCGTATTTGAGAAGTATTTATTTACCAAAGTCGGAATAATCTGATTTTTGATTACATCTTCGTCAAGGAAAACTATTAAAAAGCCATATTTTGGCGGCAGTTCGATTTTCGATTGTGTTTTGATGTTTTCCGAATTAATTTCCTGCGTACGAATGATTATTTGTTTGACATCATCATTTTTATCTAAAATCGGAATTGCCAAGGCAGTCCGGTTTTCCAAAATCGGATTGAAACTGTTTTCGTCAATCAATTTTCGACTTATTTTTGTTAAATCGTTCGTCCATTCGACTTTTTCAAATTCCGAATTTTTTACATCAAACTTCAAAAGCGTCCGGAAATCATCTTTTTTGACGAAATAAAAATCTTTGATAAGTTCGGGAAATTGCGTCTGATTGTGCCAGGAAATCAGGCTTTTATTAAAATTGTTCCAATTCTGATTCTTAAAATCTTCAGCGTTAATCTGAAAATCAAAATAAACCGATTGAATCTCGCGGTTAAAGTCTTCGGCGAAGCGTTTTGTGTCATCCTGCAAACGACTTTGCAGATGTTCGCGTTCGGCATCGCTGATTTGTCCGAGCCATTTATATTGCAAACCGGCGAGTAAAACCAACAATCCCAGCAGAAAAACGACCGATAGAACAGGAAATAAATTTTTCTCTTTCCAAAACTTCATCGCCGAAAATTTTAACACGCTTTTCGCTGTTTTTTATCAGTTTTTACGCAGATTTTACATTCTTAACAATTATTTTGCGTCATCTTAATAAATGGATTTCGTAATTTTTAGCGGCAACATTTTACATTCTTAACAAATTCTTTGCGTCGTCTTAAACACTTGCGAAAAAATTTTTGTAATACTCCAAACAGTCATAATGACAAATTCAAAATTTTAGGAGAACAAATATGAAAAAGTTTTTTGTAATGATAGTTTTGGTTTCGACGTTTTTTATCGGCTTAGGCGCATTGAGTGAGCAAGTCGGGGCGAATTTAAAATCCGACGCGAAAGCACTCGAATTAATCAGACTGGCGCGAATCGCCATCGGCGGCGACGCGAATATTCACAACGTCCGCAGTTTGACGATTGGCGGCAATGCGGCGCATTTTTTTGAAAATGAAGGTGTCCAGCAAACCGAGCAAGGCACTTTGGAAATCAATCTGCAATTGCCGACAAATCAGTTCAGCAAAATAGTCAGAATCGGGAATTCTGACGGCGACGGCGGAAATGTGCAGAAAAAACGGGTTGAAATCATCGTCACGAAAGACGGCGACGGCAATGTTTTGACCGAAAACGTGCGCGGTGCTAAAAGTGATAATGATTTGAAGGCTGCCGGGGCGCGAAAAATCATCATTAAAAAGGATGACGGCAGCGTTCAGGAAATAAATGCGGGCGATAAAAATGTCTTTTTCAAAAAAGACGGCGACACGCAAACATTCAAAACCGATGACGGCAAAACGATTGTTATCAGTAAAGATATTAAAACCGAAAATATTTCCGGCAATCGCGGCAATGAACTGTTTCGCACAACACTGGCACTACTCTTGACCGCGCCGCAGGGAGTTGATGTCAGCTATACTTTCGTCGGCGAAGAAAATGTTGATGGAAGTGCGTGCAGCATCGTCGAAGCGCAAACGGGCGGCAGTTCCTTTAAACTTTACCTCGACAAATCAACATTTCTGCCGCGAATGATAAGTTATACGGGAATGGATTTGCCGAATATCATCAAATTAAACAAACCCGTCGGCGATTCTCAGCCACAGGAAATCAGAGTTTTGACGAGAACTTCGGATGATGAAGCGCAGGTCGAACATCAGATAAAATTTTCGGATTACCGCACCGTCGGCGGTTTACTGCTGCCGTATCGGTGGAGCGAAACGGTCAGCGGGAAACCGGCGCAAAATATTGACATCATAAATTATGACATCAATCCGGCAAATATCGCGGATAAATTTCAAAGTACAAAAGTTTTTATCAGAAACGTGAAACCGCAGTAGAAACTTTTGGTAATATCGCGTTTTCGGCTGACGGTTTTAAGATCGAATCTTAAAACCGTCAGCCTTTATATTTTTCAACAAAATAACGTCATAACTTAAACTGAAACTTTATAAACATATTCGATTCGTGATAGCATCAAAATTACTTTGCAGTAACTTCCGATGCGTTTTCATAATTCACTAAAAATTGTTTTGCTGGTAATTTTGCTGGCGTCGTTTGCCGAAGCGCAGACGACAAATCCGGTCGAACGGCAGGTTTCCAATCCGATGACCGACACGCCGAATATCAATCCCGTTGCGCCGCAGCAAAGTATAAAAGCACCAAAAAGACCAACTTCCGGTTACGTGCCGGAAGGCGGCGACGGCGAACTTTTTGTTGATTCGGCAAAAGTAACCTCGGAAGGCGAAGGCGACAAACGCATTGTCATACACGAAGGAAATGTTGATGTCCACTACGGAATTTATCGTCTGCAAGCCGATAAAATAACGGTTCTTGAAGAAGTCGGTCTGATGATTGCCGAAGGCAGCGTCGTTTTCGATCAGGGCGAAGACCAGCGCATTACGGGAACGCGCGGCGAATTCAATTACCGAACAAAACTCGGTTTTTTTGAAGATTCGACAGGTTTTACCAATCAAACAAACGACGGCACGGTGATTTATTTTACGGCTGATCGCGTGGAGCGTGTCAGTTTGAATGAAGTTGTCGTTGAAAACGGGAAATTTACTGCGTGTGAAGACAACGTACCGAATTGGAGTTTTACGGCAAGCGAAGCGCGAATCTCGCAAAATGACCGCATCAAATTAAAAAATGCCAAGTTTCGCATCAGAGATATTCCGGTTCTACCGCTACCGTATGCTTCGATTCCGATCAAAAAACGCGACCGCGCTTCGGGTTTTCTTACACCGACTTTCGGATTTTCCGGCAACAAAGGCGCACATCTATCAACGGCTTATTATCAAACTCTCGGACGTTCCGCTGACGTCACGTTTCGCGGTGATATTTATACCGGACGCGGACTCGGTTACGGTTTGGATTTTCGAACGCGCGCCAATTCCCGTTCATATTTTAATTTCGGTTTTTTCGCCGTCAAAGACAGAATTTTCGGCGCACGAGAAGATGCCAATCATCCAAATCAGGGCGGTTCAATAGTTTACGCCGACGGCGTTCATTATTTCCCAAATGGTTTTACCGCCGTCGCCGATGTTCGCCTTACTTCAAATTTGGCTTTCAGGCAAGTTTTTTCCGACGGCATTCAGCAGATTATTTCGCCGATTGAAGTTTCGCAAGCCTTCGTCAACAAAAGTTGGAACAATTACACGCTGAATTTACTGGCGCGTTCGCAGATTATTTCAATTCCTAATGTGCGCGTCAAAACTAAAAATCTGCCGAGCATCAATTTTGATAAACGTCCGTCGCCGCTTTCATTTTGGAAAAGTTCATATTTCTCTTTTAAAACGAGTTTGGAAGGCGTTTCGCGCCGCGAAGAAGTTGACGATCTCGCGCTTTACCGCCGGCAAACCGGCAGCGATCCGGTCGTTACGCCCGCTATCGGACAGCGTTTTGACATACATCCGCAAATTTCAATTCCGTTTTATTTCAAATATTTTAACTTAACCGCGACCGGCGGAACGCGCGTTACATATTATTCAAACTCGTTTAATAATTTTCGCCAAGTCGTCGGGCGCGATGTCATACGCAAATACGGTGAATTTGAACTCGATTTCAGACCTGTTGCGCTTGCCAAAAATTATTTCAAAAAAGACGGCGCGTTTCGTTTTCGGCACGTAATCGAACCTTTTGCGACTTATCGGCTAATTCGAGGAATTGATAATTTTAACAAAATCATCCGCTTTGATTACGCCGACACGCAAACCGACACCAACGAAATCGAATACGGTGTTACAAACCGCTTTTACACGCGCCGATATACCGAAGCCGTTACAAACGAAGCGCAGAAAATTTTGCGTGATGAACCGGAAATTAAAAAAGACAAGCCGTTGTCTGTTCAGCCGTATGAAATTTTTTCGCTGACCGTGCGCGGCAAATACTTTTTCGATCCGTATTTCGGCGGCGCGTTAATTCCGGGACAACGCAACCAAATCGCGCCTATTACAGCACTTTCTTTTTATACATTCGGCGGCATCGCCCGCCGATTTTCGCCGATCAATGTTGACGCGACTTATCGCCCGCGCAAAACCTTTTATGTTAATTCACGACTCGACTACGGTGTGCAGAGCGACGGTTTGCGCGACATTTCGACGACAGTCGGTTATGACACAAAACTCGTCAAATTTTTTCAAACTTTTTATTACACGCGGGCTGTAGAATTATTGCCGTCTTTACAGCAATTCGGCGACGCGAACGGCAGAGAAGCCGGAACTTTGCGCGGTTCGCAATACAGTCCGTCAATTTTTCTCGGCAACCGCGACAAAGGATTTTACGGCGGAACTTCTCTTTTCTTCGACTTTGCAAACCGCCGCGCCCAAAATCTGCCGCCGCTCATCAGTTCGCTTTACACAATCGGCTATGCTTCGAGTTGTTGCGCGGCAACCATTCAGTATTACACATTCAATGTCGGTGTGCGCCGCGAAAACCGCGTCGTTTTCAGTTTCCGCTTAAACGGCATCGGCACTTTCGGCACACAGCAAATCGGTCAAGGTTTGCGGTAATCGAAGCGTGTCCAAAGTCCAATGTCTAATGTCCAAAGTTTAAGACAAATTGACTTTGGACATTGGACTTTGGACTATAATCTCGCCAAAGCCGCCGCCAATTTCATTTTTGTTTCCGTGCCGACAAGACCGTCAGCCGCAATTCCATACAGCTTTTGAAAATCTACAACGGCACTTTTTGTAACCAATACCAAGATACTGCAAAGGGGAATAGATGAGGGTGTGGCAAACAGCATACTGATAAAGGTGAACCAAATAGGCACCATTACCGAAACAATAAATGCTGTGCAACTGGCCCAGCAAAATGGATATACAACTATCATGAGCCACCGTAGCGGCGAGACTGAAGATACAACCATTGCAGACCTGGCGGTAGCTCTGAATTGCGGGCAAATTAAAACAGGAAGCGCAAGTAGAACCGACAGGATGGCCAAATACAATCAACTGTTGCGAATAGAAGAACTGCTGGGTACCAGCGCTGTTTATCCCAAAGGAAAAATAAGGTTTAGCAAATAATTTTTTAATTTGGATATGGATCGTTGTAGTATTGTATTAACTTTATTACAGCGATCTTTTTTAATATGAAAAAAAATAGCGTCTTTTTTAGCACCATCAAAAATAAATACCTTCTTACAAC
>JBDTSO010000238.1:0-5342 GCA_039931085.1 Acidobacteriota bacterium
TCTGATGATTGACAATTTCGACCACATCAAAGCGTATTGGGTGATGCTCGGCAAACAGACGGCGCAAACCGCGCTCCATTTCGGCGCAAATGACCTCGATGGCACAATCACCGACGGCGGCGAATTGACGCACAGTTACGCCGACGAAGGCGAAGTGAAAATGTCGAAGGCGGAAATTATCACGATGATCGAAAACGCCGGATTTGAAGCGGTTGAGCGTGATACGGTTTATAATCGCGTGGAGAGCGCAACGGTTTAATTTTTCCTAGCCACGAATAGCGAATAGCACGAATTTTTTGTCTTATATTCACGGCATTCGTTTTATTCATAGTAACTATTTTATGAAAAAATCAGCGTCAATTTTCCTTTTTCTTGCTCTTTTCGTTTCCGCATTCGGGCAAGCGACGAAGCCTGTTTATCAAGGTCAAGAACCGGCACAGGTTGTTGATACGACTTCGCGCCCGATTGAGAAGCAACGGAAAGGCACGTTTCCGTTTGAAGCGGACGGCGTTTATTTTTCAAATGAATTTGACGGCGCACGGCTTAATAAAATTGAAAGAACGGGTGCAAATGCTTATACGATTTTGATTACTCCGGAAAATTCTCCCGTTAATATGAGTCCGTGGTATGCGTTTCGGGTTTGGTCGAAAGCGAAGAAAGAGATTTTTGTAAAACTGACTTATCCCGAAGAAGCAAAGCATCGTTATTCGCCGCAAATCAGCAAAGACGGTGCAAAATGGAAACCGCTTAAAAGCCAATACATCACGGAAGAGGAAAAGGGAACGGGAGATTTCGGTGTGGAATCGCGTCCGAAGCGAATTGTGATGAGGCTCAAAGTCGGCAAAAAACCGCTTTGGATTTCGGCGCAGGAACTGCAAACTTCTAAAGATGTTTTTGCTTGGATGGATAAAATGGCGCAGGAACATCAACTTAAAATTGAAGAAATCGGCAAAAGTAAAGAAGGTCGTCCTTTGAAAATGCTGACGCTCGGCAAAAAGGATTCAAAAAATATGATTCTCGTCATTTCGCGTCAGCATCCGCCGGAAGTTACGGGATATTTTGCGATGCAGGCGTTTGTCAAAAAAATCGCCGACGATTCAAAACTCTCGAAAAAATTTCGCAAAGATTGGGCGATTTATGTCATTCCGCTAATGAATCCCGACGGAGTTGATGAAGGAAATTGGCGGCACAATGCGGGCGGCATTGATTTAAATCGTGATTGGGCGGCATTTAATCAGCCGGAAACAACCGCCGTTAAAGATTTTTTGAAAAGACGCGAACTGGAAACGGGCGGAAAATTTTATTTCGGCATTGATTTTCATTCGACTTGGGACGATATTTATTATCCGATGAACAAAACTTTTGCGGGCAATATGCCGCATCTCGTTTGGGATTGGCTCGAAAATATTCAGAAAGAACTGCCGAATTATCAACCGAATATCAAGCCGACGGAGAAGTTGGAACCGACCATTGTTTCGCGCAATTATTTTCTTAAAGCGCACGGAATGGAAGCGATTGTGTTTGAAATCGGCGACAATACTTCGAGAAAATTTATCAGAGAAAAAGGTGAAGTCGGCGCACGGGAATTGATGAAACTGATGTTGTCGAGAACCGTTTCGAAATAAATTTTACATAATATTTGCCGTCAGGATGACGGTATTCTGTTTGATGCCGAAAAAAAGAAGTCACATTCAAAACAAAGCCGAACTTTTAGCCGTGCGCTCACTTCTGGGCGCAATCGGCACGCTGCCGCTTGAAACTTCGATGCGGTTTGGGAAATCGTTCGGCAAAATGTTAGCCAAAAGATTTCCGAAACTGCAAAAAACGGCGCGGCGCAATCTGGAAATTGCGATGCCGGAATTATCGCCGGGCGAAAAAGAAAAAATTATTCACGGTACGTTTGAATCTTTAGGCAGACATCTGGGTTTTATTTCGCATTTCAAAAAGTTCAAGCACGAAGATATTCACAAACTCATCGAAGTCGTCGGCAAGGAAGAAAATTTTGATAAAGCATACGCCGGAGGAAACGGCGTGTTGTTTTTTACGGGACATTTCGGCAGTTGGGAAGTTTTTAATCTGTTGCCGCCGGCGTTCAGTTTCGGAATGAATATTCTTGTGCGGCGCATTGATAATCCGCTCGTGGAAAGTTTTGTTGACACGATGCGAACACGGTTCGGCTCGGTTACGTTAGATAAAACAAAATCGGCGCGGACGATGTTTCGCGTTCTGCGAAAGGGAAATTTGCTCGGAATTCTGGCGGACTTGAATGTTCAGGAAAAAGAAGGCGTTTTTGTGGACTTTTTCGGCGTTCCGGCTTCGACGACGACGAGCATTGCCAAACTCGCGCTGGCGACAAACGCCGCCGTTTTGCCCGCGTTTGCCGTTTGGGAAGAAGCTAAACAGAAATACGTCGTTTATCTCGAAACGCCGGTTAAATACGAAAAAACGGAAGATGCCGAAAGTGATATTCTCGTTTTGACACAGAAAATTACCGATGTTATTGAGAAATACGTTCGCAAATACCCGGAACAGTGGTTGTGGATTCACAAACGCTGGAACACGCGACCGAAAGACGAGAAGAGTCTTTACTGAAATTAAAAAAATAGACAGCGGCTGAATGAACCTGAAATCTATAAATTTTCTACACTTTTATAACTTCAAGTCTTTTTTCAAATCCTTTACGTTTGACGGTTTAGTAAAAATCGAATCGGAAACGGGTTTATTAAATTCAACCGATTCAAAATTGATGCGGCTGGTGTGTGCATCGTTTGAATAATGGTCAATGATAAACGGCGTTTTAATGCCGCCGATGTCAACAAACTGCGCGTAACGGTCTTCTTCCTTGATTTCTTCGTTGTCGGCGTTTGTGCGTTTATAAATGGATTTCATCGGCACACCTTCGTCGGAAAATTCAAATTCAACGGTAAAACCGTCGTCAAATGTGAGTTTTACAACGTCGTTGCGTTTTCCCAAGCTCGCCTGTCGTCTGCCGACGTAATCAAGTTTCACGCCTTCCTTGCGCCAGTTTCCGCGTAAAAGATTGTCAAGACCGGTGCGAACGCCGCGTTTGAAATTATTTGTTTGTTCTTCCGTCTGGTCTTTGATGGTCAGCGCGTCGCCGTCGAAAATCCAACCGTTTTTGCCAAAATTTGTCTGCACGGTTTTCGAGCCGCCCGATTTGAATTCGGTGCGTTCTTTGTCGGGAAAAACGATGACATCAATAAAATTTTGAAATGAAGCTATCGTGCCAGCACTCAAAGAACTGAATTTCCCGCGTCCGATTTGCGATTTCGCATTCAGATATTTTTCGCCGCCGAGATTTTCGACGGCTTTTTTGATAATCGCTTCAGCTTTTTCGTCATACTTTGTATGAACTATTATTGCTGACGGAATTTTCCATCCGCCATTCCAACTATAATCGTAGGAAAATATTTTAACTTTATTGATAGTTTCGCCATTCTTTATTTCCGGTTCAAATATAATTTTTATTACTGCTTCGAGAGCATTTTCATCTAACCGTTTTATAAAAGAACTTACGGGAGAAATTTCACCTATTTGACCATTGGCAAGGAATTGAACTCGAAATCTGATTGATCCTTCAACATCAAGAGTCCCGTAATCTTTAGGAAGTTCCGGTTTCGGTTGTTCCACAATAATTAACGGCTTATTTAATTGGGCAAAGCAAACACCAGCCATCAAAAACAATGATAGAAAAATAATTGATATTTGTGAAAACTTAATCTTTTTGCGGTTTAAATTCATATTCGATTTTTTTTGGACGAAATTTTATCACCAAAGCCTCTGATGCAAAAATAAGTCGGCAAGGTTCGTTCCTTATGGCTTGAAGTTATATTCAATCGTCATTTCCTGAGACACGGGCTGCTTGCTTTTTTTGTGAATCGCCGGTTCAAATTTGATTTTTTCCGCTGCTTCGGCGGCGGCGCGGTCAAATTCCTTCGGCATTGTGCTGCTGACATTTTCAACTTTCAGCGTTCCGTCCTTAAAGAAAATCGCCCGCACAGAAACTTTGTCTTTACGTTTTTCGCTTCGCAGATTTTCGGGATAAACCGCTTCGGGCTGAGAAACAATTTTCGGTTTACTGACATTTTTATCTCGCTCGTCATAAACAGCGGAAACGACGTAATCAAAAAGCATTTTCACAGCAATCGGTTTCCCGTCGCGCTTTGCCGGCTGAAATTTTAATTGCTGTAAATCTTTTGTAACCGCTTCGGAAACGCCAAACGGTAAGTCCTGTCCGACAACAACGTTTTTAACTTTTCCGTCTTCACCGAGCGTCAAAGTGAGTTTCAAAGTTCCTTCGACACCGTTTTTTCGCGCCGCGTCCGGGTAAGCAAATTCGGGAAAAGCCGAAAACTGCGGAGCTTCCGTCGCATTTGATAAATCCAATTTGTAGTTGTATCGAAAAGAAATGTTTTGCGCTTTCGACTCATTTGAAAGCGCAAATAAAAGGCACATCATTCCTACGCAGAGGAAGATTTTGTGTTTGAAAATGTGCATTAAATTTTCTCCCAAAAAAAGACTTCAACAGCTTTGATAATTTGTTGAAGTCCCTTTGTAATATTTTGTTCCAAATTGATTTTAATTCAGGCTAAAATCATCCGCCGGTTTAACGACAATCTCGCCGTCTTCCGCGTCAACGGTAAATTTATTTGCCGTTTTCCAGGTGTTGGTAATCGGCAATTTGACGTTTTGGTCAATATGACGTTTCAAAAATCTCGCGCCGTAAGTCGGTGAAAAACCTTTTTCCGTCAAAAGATCAATCGCAGATTCGGTAACTTCGACGAGTTTGCCCTGACGTTCCATATTTCGCTTTAATTTGTCCAGATAAATGTTGGCGATGCCGCGCACTTCATCCATTGTCAAGGGCGAAAAGACAATGATTTCGTCAATTCGGTTGCGAAATTCCGGCGAAAAACGCTGTTCGGCGGCTTTCATCACCGCACCTTTGATTTCGCGCATATCGCCAAGCGTTTTTTGTCCGAAACCAAGCGGTTTTTCGTATTTTTTGAAGCTTTCCGAACCCAAATTTGAAGTCATAATGACGATTGCGTCGGACAAATAAACTTTTTTGCCGCGTCCGTCGGTCAGCCAGCCTTCGTCAAAAGCCTGCAAAAAGATATTCATCAAATATGGATTCGCTTTTTCAACTTCATCAAGCAATAAAACCGTGTATGGATTTTCCCTTAACTGCTCGGTCAAAATCCCGCCGCGTTCCGAGCCGACGATGCCGCGCGGCATTCCGATTAACTTTTCGATGCCGACCGTGCCTTCGCCGTATTCGCTCATATCAATACGAACCATTTTGCCTTCGTCGCCGAACA
>JBDTSO010000239.1:0-5312 GCA_039931085.1 Acidobacteriota bacterium
TTTTTCTAAACAGATACGAAGCGCGGATAAAAAATGTGCGGCTGTTGCGCTCGAATTGGGGTTCAAACTGTCCGGTGTAAGGATTGAAACCGTTATAGTTGAAATTATCGTTGTAGCCGAGATAAAATGCCGTTCCCGGACTCGGATTCCAGCCTAAGAGCATTTGCCCGCTGACGTTTGAAACTAGGGAATTGTAATCAATCCGCGTGCGGGCGAAAATAAATCGCGTGAATTGATATGTCGAACGCAAAGTCACGATGTTTGAATCAAAAGCCGTTTTATCGTTATCGTAGCGTGTCAATCTGCTTTTTTGATAATTTAGTGAAATACGAAGCGGGTCAATCGGTTTGTATTCAAAACCTAATTCCGCATCAAATTGTCTGCCTTTGCCCGGATCAATCGGCGGCGTGTCGGGCGGGAAATTATTCGGGTCGTTCGGATTTAACGCACGCAAACGCAGATAGTCCAAATATATCGGACTATTCAGATAATTCAAATATGCCGGACTCGTGCGCGGAAATCTGGTTTCAAAACCGCTGCCCAAGCCGTTGCCGAAATCAAAATCGAAAGAATTCCAAATCGTGCCGACGAAACCGTAAACGGAAAGCTGTTTATTGACGGTTTTATCGGCGTTGACGCTAACGTAAGGTTGATAAGCCGAGCGTTCCGGTGCGCCGAAAAACGCGCCCTGCCGAGTTGCACTACGTTTCGCTCCGAATTCTTCTTCAAAAAGTCTTTCATAACCGACTCCGACTTCGGCTTGAATATTCGTGTTATTTTGCAGACTAAAATTGAAACTGCTGCTCAAACCGCCGTCCTGCGAAAGACCTTGCCAGTTATAGTTGATTCTGGCGACGGGTCGCCAGTCGAATTGAATAATTTTGGCATCGGGTTTTGAATTGGTGCTGACACGACCTGCCACTAAAAAGCTGTTGGTATTGGTGCGGCGCGTAAAACCGGCATCGGTGCGATAATAGCGCGAACGTCCGCTGGCTTCAATGAAATATCCGTAATTTTTCGCCGTGTAATCCAAATTCCAGTAATAACCGATGCCGTTTCCGGTGCGATACGGCGCACGGTCGGTTTCTGGATTGTAAAAATTCCGGCGTGAATGTGTGCCGACGATCTGAAACTGCGTCGTAGTTTTCTGATTTAATTTAAATTTTCCGTCAAAACCGGAAGTAAAATTTCGCTGGCGCGGAAATGTTCTCATCGTGCCGAAAAAGCCGATAGTGTTTTCCTTGCCGATGTCGCGTTTGACACGCAGCACACTGAAAAGCGCGTTTTTGTCCAAAAATTCTTTGCTGATCGGTGCGCCCGGATCATTGCGTTCTTCATCCGAATAATTGCCGGGAGCGTTGTCGGAAGCGGCGAGAAAACCGAACGACGTTTTGCCGACTTTGCCAGTTAATTTGGCGGCGATGTCCGGGTCAACAATCGTTCTCGAATAAAATACCCGCAGCGGAGATTCAAAAATATCCGCGCCTTCGAGAAAAAACGGGCGTTTTTCCTGAAAGAAAATCGGAAAACGCTGGTTTGCCGTGACAACCGGCGCGTCGGCTTCGATCTCGGCGAAATCGGGATTATAGGCGGCATCCAGAGTAACATTCGGCGTGATGCTGTATTTCAAATTTACGCCGATGTCCTTATGAATGCCTTCATTGAGAAATCTTCCCGGATCAATAATCGCTCCGGGCGGCAGATTATTCACTTCCGAGCGAAAAAAAGTACGCCGCCGATTGCCGGATTCGGAAACCGTAATGCTCGGTACGACTTCGAGTGTTCGCTCGGTTTTTATTTCATTGAGTCCGCTGATTTTACCGTATTTTATCAGTTGTCCCGAAATGTTCCGATCATCCGGCATCCAAGAATCCAATTCATCATTAAAACGGTCAATATTCCGCGCCGCATTGAAACCCCAAAATTTATCTTTACCAGCCGAATAGCGCAGAGATTTAAAAGGGATTTTTACTTCTACCGACCAGCCCCAATCCGTGATTACGCCTTTCGATTCCATGACAATATCAACCGAAAAATCCGCGCCTTTTCCTTCGGTAAAAATTCCGTCCTGCTGAATTCCCAACGGATTCCAGCCCAAAATATAAGCGCGGCGTTGATCATTGTAAGTATCGAGCCAGACTCGGACGTTATCTTCGCTGAAAACATTGTCGCGCTTGGCGATCGTGGCGCGAATTTTGGTCGGATCGTCCCAGCATTTAAAAGCGATATACAAATTTTTTTCGTCATACGCTAAATATGCTTCCGTCGGTTTTGACGGCGCGATGTTGTCGCCGGACTGAATTTGAATAAAATCCTTGAAAACGGCGGCTGTTTTCCAAATCTCGTCGTCGAGTTTGCCGTCAATGACGGGCGGCGCGGCGACGAACGGTACATTAACGGGATTTTTCTTTTCCGGCGGAAGATTGAATTTCGATTTTCCGTCTGAAGTCGCCTTGTTTCCGTCAACATTTGAAGTATTTTCGCCTTGTTTGACGGCAGTATTGGTATCGCCTTGCGGCTGCGCCTGAATGGTAATTGATAATAGTATGATAGCTAGAAAAGCATAAAACCTTTTCATATTGACCTCTATTTTATGAAAAATTGTTGTAAATAGGAAAGTTAAAGATACGAAATCTTTTGACTGTAAATAAAACGAAAGTTAAATTTCAAAGTTTCAAAAACATAAAAAAGTTAAATATCAATCCGGTTAAAGCATAAAACCGACTTACAAAAGACGAGATAAAAATACTTTCAGCCGCAAGTGATGCAAATAAGAAAACATCTCTCTGCTAATTTGTCAGACTTTTAAACGCTTTTTAAAATTTTATTTTTGCAATGATTTCAAAACATCAAAATTGCGAAGAAAAATCTTCCCGTCGGCTGTCTGCAATTGAAAATTTGCTCCGCCTTTATTGATAAGCCAGTTGTTTTCTTTTTGTTTTATTAGATTCAATCCTTCGTTAGTAATTTCTTGGTTAGCAGTCAGATTTGCGCCGGTATCTTCGGGCAAAGTCAGTATAATCGAGCCGTCCTCGGTGCGAACCGTAAGTTTTTGAAAATTGCCTTCAAGGTTGATATCGCCTTCGGCACTTTGAGCGTAAATTTCGCCTTTGAAACCGAGAACGCGAATTCGTCCGTTTCCTGTCGCCAGACGAATTTTGCCTTCGGAGTCGCGCACGTTTATTGCGCTTTCTTCACCATTTAATTCAATTTCGCCGGTTACGCCTTCGAGCCGGATTTCGCCGTCAGTGGTAATTTTCAGATTCGACTTTTTTGGCACAAAAATCTCCAAACGAATATTATTCGCTTCAAAAACATTCGAATTTTCATTATTATTTATTACCTTTACGTTAACATCCGCGCCGGATTGACTTGCCTGAACGTCCATCGGCGTTTGACTGCGATTTCTTGCGACTTTCGTTGCCGAATATTGAACTTCCGGTTTGTTCCAACCACGCACATTGACTGCGCAATTATTTGCTTCAATGGTAACTTTCGGAGTGCCTTTAACCGCGAATGACTCACTTTTTTTTTCCATCACCGGCGAACCGACCAACCAATTGGCGTTGGACATTTGCGCCAACGCTTCTTTGTATTTCTCTCTCGCCAATTTTATTTGTTCCTGCAATTCTTTGGTATTAAGATCAACATTGGCTTTTTTTAATTCATCTTCGATTTGTTTCCGCATTTCAGGAGTTAAGTTGCCCATTTCCTTTTGTGCTTCTTTTAATGCCTCGGCAATTTTCTTTTGCATATCGGCATTGAGATTAAAACCGTCAAAATCAGGCGGCAGCGGAGTTCTTGGAACTATCGGAGGTTTCGGCGGTTTAATTACGGGAAAATTTCCGCCGTTTCCGGCAGCATCCCAATCATCTTCATCACTGTTTTTAGCGGGAAGCAGATTTGTCGCGGGATTGAGATTTTTACCGTCTTTTTTACGCTTTACGGATAAGCCTCCGTTGACGCTGTTCAGTTTAATTTGCACGTCGCCGCTGCCGATTCTACCGTACAAATCGCTGCCGACATATTTGCCTTTGCGAATCGGCAAACCGAAGTCATTGTAGATACTTCCGTTAACTGTGTCAGCTTTGACAGTCGCGTTGGCATCGGACGGAATTGATAAATTTACCGTGCCATTGACCGTATCGAGTGAAATTTTGCTCGTTGTTTGCAATTGGTCAAAATCAGCTTCAACCGTGCCGTTGACTGTCGAAAGTTTTGCCGTTCCCTGAAGATTGACGGCGACGACTTTCCCGTTGACGGCGGAAGCCTTTGTAATATTGACCATATTAGAAATACTGATTTCACCGTTAACAGTTTCAATTTCGTCCAATACGGCGGTGCGCGGAACGGTCAAACGATATTGCACTTCCGTTTTGTAATTTCTGCCGTATTGCCGGTTGTTTTGTTTTTCGTATTCAGTTTCGACGTTCAAAAAATCCGGCTGTGAGTTGATTTTCACTGAAAATTCAGACAGACGTTCCCGACTATCAGCGACTTTTACTACTTCGAGCTTTACTTCCGGTCTGTCCCAAGCCTCAATGTTAATTGAACCGTTGACGTTTGAAACACTGACTCTCCCGTTTGCGTTCAGCGGATAAGTTTGCTCAATCCTTTCGGTTTCATCTGATTTGAAAACCTGACTAAAGTTTGATTCATTTTGATTGTAATTTATATGAACAGGTAGCACATTTTCGTTAGAAAACATTAAACCTGCGATGAAAATTGAATATAACCAAGACATAATTGCATTCTCCTTTTAGAATTAAATAAATTCCCTTTTGTTACTTGAAGAACACCACAAGTTTCTGTTTTGTGACACTATTTTTTTAGACTTTGAAATTTTAATGCCGAAATTTTGGCAATTTTTAACATTCTCATAGATAGATAATAGCAAACATAATAGATGCAACATTTTATCGCAGACAGACATCTGATGAATTTACTTTGTCTATTGAATTTGATAGTTTTAATGATTTGATTGACGCGAGAATTTACGGAGAACGAAATGAATTTAAAAAAAACTCGACTGCATATTTTGCACAAGCCGAAAGACTTGAGCAAAGAAGCTAAGACCGGTGTTTCTCTCCATTGTCATACTGAATTTTCTAAAGAAATGCTGGATTTCGTGCCGAATTACGCCGACAAAATTCCCATCATTTCTTATTTTTGGAATAAAGAGCGTGTAAAATTTACGGAACGCGAAGGTTTTCCGCCTGATTTTTCAACCGGCTATTGGTCGCCGCCGTTGACACCGCAGGAAGTCTATAATTTTGAAAAAAAGCAGATTAATGAAACCGGACTCGACGCGA
>JBDTSO010000240.1:0-5279 GCA_039931085.1 Acidobacteriota bacterium
TCGCCGTCGTGAAGCTGCGGCAGCATCGAAGTTCCTTCGACGACGACGGGCTGCGCGATGAAAACGCCCAACAGAAGAAAGACGGCGATGATTAAAATAATGTCGCGGAAAAGTTTCAAACTCTCCGACCACAAACCCTGCCGCGATTCCGAGCGCAGGCGGACGACTTCAATATCGCGGTCGTCGTCTGCCGAAACGAAGCCGTAATCGAATTGGTTTTTTCTTTGAAAATCAAACATAATTAGATAATTTCGATGTTCATACTGAGGTTCCGAGTTGGCGCGTTATTCCAAATCAACTTTAAAATCTATCGGTTATCGAGGTTATTGTCAAAAAATAAAGGGAGTAAAATCACTTGAACGATAAAATTCGCAAACTTTTTCCGGCGGCGGAAAATTACACATACTTAAACAGTGCTGCGGTCGCGCCTCTGCCGACGATTGCCGTCGAAGCCGTCGCTTCACAGCTTCGTGATGTCAGCGAAAACGCTTCGGCAAATTTCAGCGAATGGGTTGCGACCAAAAACCGTGCGCGTCAAATCATCGCCGAAATGCTCAAAGTCGAACCGCAGCAAATCGCTTTTATGCGAAATACGTCAGACGGATTTGCGACAGTTGCGGGCGGTTTGAAATGGGAAAAAGGCGATAATATCGTCAGTTTTGAAAAGGAATTTCCCGCAAATTTTTACGCGTGGCGGCGCGTCAGAGATGATTTCGGTGTCGAACTTCGTATGTGTCCCGAAAAAAACGGGCGAATTGATCTCGATGAATTTATAAATTTGATTGACACAAACACAAAACTCGTTGCAATCAGCGCGGTACAATATGGTTCGGGATTTCGCGCCGATTTGGAAAAAATCGGCGAAGCGGCGCGAAAAGTTGACGCGCTTTTTGCCGTTGATATTATTCAGGCTCTCGGCACAACGCCGTTTGATCTGCCGGCGCAGAAAGTTGACATTGCATCGGGCGCGAGCCACAAATGGCTGTGTTCGCCCGAAGGCTGCGGCATTTTGTATCTTTCAGACCGCGCCAGAGAAAGAGTTAAACCGACTTTGGTCGGCTGGATCAGCGTCGAAGAAGCGTGGGATTTTGAAGATACCGAACAAAAATATAAACCTAACGCGCTCGCGTGGGAAAGCGGAACGGGCTGTTCGTCGCTGTTTTACGGTTTGGAACAAAGCGCGAAACTTCTTTTTGAAACCGGCGCGGAAAATATCCAAAATTATCTCGAAGAATTAACCGATTATTTGTGCGAAATTCTGCCGACGGAACATTACGAAATAATCAGTTCGCGTGAAAAAGGCGAAAAATCGCAAATCGTCTGCATCAAACATCGAAACGGACTCGCGCCGACGGAAATCGCCGAACATCTGCAAAAACAAAACATCATCGTTTCGCCGCGCAACGACCGAATTCGCATCGCGCCCCATTTCTTTAACAATCAGGAAGATATTGAAAAATTTGCGGCAAATTTGCCGTAACGCGACACTAAATTCATAAGTAATTTTGTAATCACAGAGTTACTTTGTAAAGATAAAATTTTTTATCAGCGACTTTTATTTTTTAAGTATTGAGCATTACGGACAATTTTATTTAATTGGCATTACTCTTGCGTATTAGAATGAGATGACGTTTTAAAGTAGTGTTTCATTACACAAAAATTGCCTTTTAATTTTATAAAAGGCAATTTAATAAATTGATAATTTTTACTTAATTTGTAAAAAAGGAGAAAGAGAAGATGAAAAATATTTCAAGAAATGTAGTTTTGATTTTAGCGGGTTTTGGTTTCGCCGCTTGCAATAATGCGGCGGTCAATACTAACAAAACAATGATGAATACGAATTCAAATACTGCCATCGTATTAAATTCCAACGCGAATATGCCGATGAATTCTAATATGAATATGAACACGAATGTTTCGAGCGCAGACAAGGAATTTATGAATAAAGCGGCGCAAGGCGGAATGGCGGAGGTCAAACTCGGCGAACTCGCCGCGTCGAAAGCGCAAAGTCCTGAAGTCAAAGCATTTGGGCAAAGAATGGTCGTTGATCACGGCAAAGCCAACGCCGATTTGAAGACACTTGCGGCGGAAAAGAATGTAACGCTTCCGGCGGATGTCAGCAGCGAGCAAAAGGAAATGTATGATAAATTATCCAAACTTTCCGGCGCGGAATTCGATAAGGAATACGTCAAAGGAATGGTCGAAGACCACGAAAAAGACGTTGCCGAATTCAAAAAAGAATCAACCGGCGCGGAAGATTCGAGCGTGAAAGCATTTGCGGCGAAAACTCTGCCGACGCTGGAATCTCATCTCGAACAGATAAAAGCCATTAGCGGTAAAATGAAGTAACAAACCGTTTTACGCAGATTTTTTAGACATTACCAGAGTTGTCATACAGCGCAGATTTTGCACGTTCGTCGTTTTGAGCGGTTCGAGCAGTTCTGCGCTGAAATTTTTCATCGTATTCATCAAAAATTCTTCGTCAACCAAAAATCGTTCTGAGCCGTCGGGCAGCAAATATCTGCCGTTTTCGGTTGGAGCAATTAAATTTTCGATGCCGATTGATGAAGCCAGCCGCGCAAAAAGTATTCCGCTCCGTTTTAGAACGCGCCACATTTCGGCGAACATTTCGTTAAAATGCTGCTCGTTTTCAGCAAAATGCAGAACGGCATTGCTGATTATCCAATCAAAATAATTATCTGGAAACGGCATCTTTTCGACGGTTGAAACCTGAAAATTTTCCGGCGGCAGATTCGGCGCGAGAATTTTTGACAGATATTTTATCTGCTCGACGGCTTCCGCATTTCGGTCAACGGCGAAAACATTAAAACCGCTTCGCAAAAAATAAATCAAATTGCGCCCGCCGCCTGCGCCCGCGTCCAGAATACTCATCTCGCGGCTGAATCTGCCTTTTTGAATCTGGTCAAACAGATAAATATCTATGTTTCCGAACAATTCGCTTACATTTATCATTTGCTTAGAATAGCCTAATTTCGGCATTTTGTGATATATTATAAAAAATGATAACAGTCGCAAATCGAATTTACGTCGGTGCGGAATACGCCGAAGCATTTGAAAAAGTGTTTCGTGAACGTGCGAAATTGGTTGACGAAATGCCCGGATTTATAGCGAATCAGGTTTTGCGTCCGGTTAATGAAGGCGATCCGTATATAGTTTTTACACTTTGGAACAGCCGCGCGGATTTTATGAATTGGGTGCGTTCCGAAGCGTTTGTCAAAGGACACGCGCAGTCGGGAACTTTACCGAAGGAAGCGTATTTTAAGCCGAATGTATTGGAAATGCACGAAGTCGTACAGGATTCGGCACGTCCCGATTTAAAACCCGAACTGCCCGGCGGTGAGTTTAAAATGCACTGAAAAAAATTTTCAACAAGGAATTGTCCGTATAAAACTGAATCTAAAAACGCGAAAATGCGGATTCTTTTTCCTAAATGCTTCGGACAGTTTTTTAATACTTGAAAGCCGGTAATGATGGGCTTTTTATTTTTCAAAAATGATTTAAATCACGTTCAGCGTTTTGGCTGACTTTGATTTAAACGTCAATTTCGTTATTTTTCAACAACTTACGGAAGCTATCAAATAAAAACCATCCGAAATATTGTTTATAGAAAACGAACAAAAGGAGTAAATATATGCAGCTACGAACAGAAAATGTCGGTTCGCTTCCGCGCCCGATGAAATTACAAGAGGCAATTGCCGATTATGATGCCGGAAAAATAACGAAGGATGAATTAAAAACGATTCAAGACGAGGCTTGTGCCGACTCAATCAAACGAATGGAAGCAACCGGCGCACCGATTGTTTCGGACGGCGAACAGCGCGTGTCGAGTTTTGCAACTTATCCGCTTGCGGACACGCTTGCCGGAACAGGACTTGCCGACAATCTGGCGGGCGACGGACAATATTTTGCGATTTTCACTGACGGACATCATCGCCAATTGCCGCGTCTGACGGGCGGACCGTTTAAGTATAAAACTTATGCGTCGGAGTTTGTCAAAGAAGCGAAAAAGATGGCTGACAAGCCGATCAAACAAGCTGTAATTGCTCCTTCGATGCTTTCACTTCTGTATCCTTTGGACGGCGAAGTCGAAGGCTACACGCGCGAAGAATTTTTGAATGATTTGGTTGATGAATGCGAAAAAGACATTCGCCAGTGTTTTGAAGCCGGCGCGGAAAGAGTTTCGATGGACTTTACCGAAGGCAGATTAGCGTGTAAAAACGATCCGCGAAATCCTTGGACAGGACGCAAAATGCTCGATTCGTTTATCGAATTGAACAATCGCGTGCTTGACCGTTTTTCGCCCGAAGAACGCAAAAATATCGGAATTCATACTTGTCCGGGCGGCGATTGCGACGCGACGCACAGCGACGAAGTTGATTACGCAGAACTTCTGCCGAGTATGTTCAAAATGAACGCGGGTTATTTTTTGATTCAACTCGCCAGCGAAAAAGACAAAGAATATGTTTATAAACTGATCGGCAAACACAGCCGTGAAGACGCGAACGGAGTTCCGCAAGTCAGCTTTATCGGCGTCATTGATCCGCTAAATCCGACGGTTGAAACACCGGAACAAGTCTGCGACGATCTCGTTACGGCAGCGAAATATATTCCGGCAGAAAGATTAGGTTCAACCGACGATTGCGGTTTTTCGCCCTTTTCGATTGATGTCAAACCGAAACACGGTTCGCCTGATGTCGCACGAGATATTGCATTCCAAAAAATCGAATCACGTGTTAAGGGAACTGCGATGGCTTCCGAAGAACTTAGCAAAAAATCTGCTTCAATCACGAGTTAATTGTCAAATTTCTATAACAAAAAAGACGCACCGGATTTTTGCCGATGCGTCTTTTTTGTTCAATAATCAAAAGAAATTAACTAATTTGAACTAATTGTTTTTCCGCACCTAAAGGCTTCGCATCTTTGCCTTCTTTTCGCAAAATCTCGACTTCTTTGACGAATTCTTCGACAATATCTTCGCCGCCGACCTTTCGCATCGGAACGCCGTCTTTGAAAATCATTCCGACGTTGCGCCCGAAGGTAATTCCCAACTGCGAATCGTGCGCTTCGCCCGGACCATTGACGGCACAGCCCATAATTGAAAGATGAAGCGGTTCTTCGACGTGCGCCAAACGGCGTTCGACTTCCGTGACGATTTCAACGAAATTATCAATATCGAGCCGTCCGCACGTCGGACACGCAACCACCGTTACGCCGCGTTTTCGCAATTCCAGAGATTTCAAAATTTCCCAACCGACGCG
>JBDTSO010000241.1:0-5261 GCA_039931085.1 Acidobacteriota bacterium
GAAGACGCGCTTAGAAAATTTATCGCCGAAGGTCAGGGAGTTTTTTTAGATGATGCCGCCGGAGTAACTTTCAGTCTCTACCAATTGCAGGAAGAACTAAAACGCAACGGACACAGTTACAGCAAACAGGAAATCAAAGACGCTCTGCTGATCT
The DNA here is from genome assembly GCA_039931085.1 of Acidobacteriota bacterium. Lineage (GTDB taxonomy): Bacteria > Acidobacteriota > Blastocatellia > Pyrinomonadales > Pyrinomonadaceae. Next base: position 155 of record JBDTSO010000241.1, read on the forward strand.
GCGCCAGAACCAACATTACCGTTACAACCGAAGACGGCAATGCCGTTTTGGTTTCCAATGTGTTTGAAACGCTGGGCTTGCAAACCCGTGAAAGCTGGAAGGGAACCGGACAGAAATCCCGCGCTTTTGTCAGGTTTAACGCGCTCGTTACCAAAAGCATTAAAAGTCGAACTTTTCGACAAATAAATTATGAAAAAGTGATGAGCTATAAAACCGTAATCGCCCGCCAGCTTCACAAACGGATGAGTCACCACTACGTGCAGGCGAACATTACAATTCCCTATCACATTCTGCTCTCAACGATCATCCGCGATTTTGGGCTAACCCAGTACAGCCGTTTGAGAGATAACCTGCGCGACGTACAAATTGCGCTTGATGAAATGAAAGAGATAAACGTACTTCTTTCCTATAAAGTAGAAAAAGTCCTGGAAAATTCAAAACGCAGCAAATTGATTGATGCCAAATTCATTTTAGTTCCCGATCCCCGATTCGCCGTTGATGTAACGCGCGCCAATAAACGACAATTAGAAATCAAAAATGTTGACATAGAAAATGATTAAACGACCGAGTTTTTTTTTCCACAATGTCAAAATAGGTAGGTTTGACTCACACTTATTTGCGAAAATAGGTAGGTTTGACTCACCGAAATAGGTAGGTTTGACTCGCGCCAGCAATTTTCACGCTCTAAAATAAAAGTTTTCCACAGGCAAATAGGTAGGTTTGACTCACACAATAGGTAGGTCTGACTCGCGTTTCGCAAAAAAATAGGTAGGTTTGACTCGCGCTTGCCTCGAAAATAGGTAGGTTTGACTCGCGCTTAAATTTAAAAAGTTCACAAACGGTAGGTTTGACTCGCGCCTTGTTTGCGTTAAACATAAAATTTTCAAGGACTTGCAGGGATTTTCCGGCTCTTAATCTTTTAATCTTCTTTTAATCTTAATATTTTAATCTAAGAAAGCCTTTGTTATCGGACGCAGTTTTTGAAATATGTTAATGAATGAAAATTTTAGATCTCAGAACACCAAAATAGCTTTTCATAATAGTAATTATCATAAGCTATTTATCAAAAGGACTTCTCTAAATTTTCCGCACAGTAAGTTAATTAATTTTTAACCCAAAAGAAAACCGAGCAAAGTTTTCTTATTTTTTCAAAAAAATTCATAAATAAGACGTAATATCTGGGAATCCAAAAATTATTTGCTACATTTGGTAGTCAAAGCATACTAAATGTCTTAAAAATTAAAACGGAATCAAAGTGTAAAATCCCTCAAATTCGCCACCGCTCGAGCGTCGAGCTTTTGAATCAGCGCAACTACTAAATCAACCATCTGATCAAAATCCCGCCGATTGATAATACCGTTGTGTGCGTGAGTGTAGCGCGTAACGACGACGAGATTTATAGTCGGCACACCACCGTTGCTTTTTTGAATTTCCGCCGAATCATCGCCGTAACCCTGCACCAAATCCAGTTGCAGCGGAATTTTGTTGTCTGTCGCCACTTGTTTGAGCAGTGCGATAAATTTGCGGTTCGGCAGTGCGCTAGAGTCGTATAGAAAAACGCCCGGACCCGCGCCGAGTTTCGCCTGTGATTCTTCAGGACGCGAGCCGGGCGAATCCCCTGTGATACCGCCTTCGAGCGCGATGCCGATGTCGGGCTTTATTACGTCCGAAGCCGTGTGCGCCCCGCGCAGTCCGATTTCTTCCTGAACGGTCGCCGCGTAAAATATTTGGTTCGGATGCGATTGCGTTTTCAAGCGACGCATCACTTCAATGATTACCGCACAGCCGATTCGATCGTCCCACGCTTTGCCAAGATAATTGTTCGTACCGTTCATCACGGAAAACGGCGCGTCCGGTGCTACCGGATCACCGATTTCAATGCCCATCGCTCGAACTTCCGCCGCATTTTTCGCTCCGACATCAAGCAACAGCGAATCGCGCGGATAAACGCGGCTGCGCTCTTCGGGACTGACGATATGCACGTCGCGGATGCCGGTGATCGCCTGAATCTGCCCTTTTGAGGTGATGATTGTCCAACGCTGGTCAACTAATGCCTGATCGAGCCAGCCGCCGAGCATCTGCATTGACAGATAACCGTCGGGCGTGATGCGGCGAATCATCCCGCCGAGTTCATCCATATGTGCGTCAACCATAATACGCGGACCGTTTGTGCCTTGCCGCGCGATTACTGAACCGAGTCCGTCATAATCAATGCGGTCGGCAAAAGGCTTCATTTCGCTAACCATAATCTTTCGCACCGGCTCTTCAAACCCGGACGGTCCGGGAGCTTCGGACAGCGAGCGCAAAAGCTGAACGGTGCGATCTGATTCTTGGGCAAATATAAATTTCGGTACGGCAAATATATTTAACAAACAAGTTGCAAGTAATAAAAATAAAACGTGAAAACGCGACATATAGTTATCTCCAAATCATAAAAAAGTTTATTCAAACATCGTAAAAAACTATAAATCAAAATCTTAATAAAGTCGAAATTGTCCCGCGGTTACTTGTCTGTCAAAATTTACTGTCAAATGTGAGCAGCGATGCGAGCCGCCGTTACATCACGGAGCCTGGATAAAACCAGCGTGTTCCCCGTTTCAAAAATGTGAAAAATCAGGATCAAGTGTAACCGCAAATCGCGCCTCTCTCTTTTTGCTCTTCGTAGCAAAAGACAATAAAATAAGGAAAAAATAATATACAATGACAAATCTTGATTATACAAATGAATTTTAACGGCAAGTCCCAACTCGGACATTACAGAATCCTCTCGCAACTCGGCGCGGGCGGTATGGGCGAAGTCTTTTTAGCTGAAGACACGCGGCTTGAACGCAAGGTCGCGCTCAAACTTCTTCCTGAAAAATTCTCGGCTGATTCCGAACCTTTGAATCGTTTCAAACAGGAAGCCAAAGCCGCCTCCGCGCTCAATCATCCGAATATCATTACGGTTTATGAAATTGGCGATTATAAAGGGACGAACTTTATTGCGACGGAATTTATTGACGGCAAAACTTTGCGCGAGCGGATGAAAGATCGGCTGACGTTTGATGAAATTTTGTCCATCGTCATTCAAACGTCGGAAGCACTGTCGGCGGCGCATCAGGCGGGCATCGTCCACCGCGACATCAAGCCGGCCAATATAATGATTCGCCCGGACGGTTATGTCAAAGTTCTCGATTTCGGTCTGGCGAAATTGATAGAACAAAACAAAGCCGAAGCTGAGGATGCGACGCGCAAATTAGTCAAAACAAGTCCGGGCGTGGTGATGGGAACGGTGGCGTATATGTCGCCGGAACAGGCTCGCGGCAAAGACATTGACGCGCGTTCGGATGTTTTCAGTTTCGGCATCGTTTTATATGAAATGCTCGCCGGAAAAGTGCCGTTTGCGGGCGAAACGATGACGGACGTTTTGGCGGCGATCATCAATTCCGAACCTCAGCCGTTAAGTAGTTTCGCCGTGCATCTGCCGAAAGAATTGCAGCGCATCGTTAATAAAACTCTCAAGAAGAAACGCGAACAGCGTTATCATTCGACGCGCGATTTGCTCAATGATTTGAAGGAATTGCGCGACGAACTGCTGCTCGAATCGAAACTGGACCAAACCGCAGCGCCGAATAAATCCGAATCAAGTCAGACAAGCCAGCCGCGACTTTCGATAAGTTCGGGCGGCAGCAGTGTTAAAGACTCCATTCTTTTAACCGAATTTGAAAATTCGACGGGCGAAGCGATTTTCGATCAGACGTTGAAAACGGCACTCGCTTTCGCGCTCGCGCAATCGCCGTTTCTCGATATTTTCCCCGATGCGAAAGTCAGTCAGGCTCTGCGTTTGATGGGACGCGCGCCGGGTGAGCGCGTGTCGAAAGATTTGGGATACGAAATTTGTCTGCGGCAAGGGCTAAAGGCTTTTATTACGGGAACGATCTCGAATTTCGGCAATGTCTATGTTTTAACGCTCGAAGCGATTAACGCGCGTTCGGGCGAAAGTCTCGGACGCGAATTTGAACAGGTTAGTTCACGCGAAGAGGTTTTAAACGCTTTGAGTCGGGCGGCGACCGGATTGCGCGAAAAACTCGGCGAAAGTTTGAGTTCGATTGAAAAATACAGCGTTCCAATCGAATATATCACCACTTCATCGCTCAAAGCCCTGAAATTTTACACGCTCGGACAGGAACAAACAATTATCGGCAAGACGCTCGAAGCTATTCCGTTTCTCAAAAAAGCTCTCGAAATTGATCCGAAATTCTCCTCTGTTTTTATCGGGCTGGCGGTTATTTACGCCAATACGGGGCAGTGGAAACTAGCGGCGGAAATGGCTGTCAAAGCATTTGATTTGAGCGGGACGGCGAGCGAAAACGAGAAACTTCGCATCACGTTTTTCTACTACACTTTTGTGACCGGCGAAATGGACAAAGCGATTGACACGCTGGAATTGTGGAGAAAAACTTATCCGGCGCATCTTCCCGCCGTCATCAATCTTTCCGACTGTTTAGAGCGCACAGGGCAATCCGAAAAGGCGATAGCCACTATCGGCGAAGGTCTGCGGATTGATGCCAACAACGCCGTCCTTTATATGAATCTGGCTGAATCGCTGCTCTCGCTCGACCGCTATGAGGAAAGTAAAGAAACCTGCCAAAAAGCCTTTGAAAAAAAACTCGACGGCGATTATTTTCATATTTTCCCGTTCATCGCCGCCTTTATCGAGAATGACAACACGGCGATGGCGGAACATCTCGCGTGGTTCGGCGGACGAAGCGACGAGCATCTCGCGCTCAATCTGCAAACCGGCGCGGCGGCTTTTCAGGGACAATGGCGCAAAGCGCAGGATTTTTCGAGACGTGCCATTGATCTGGCAAAGCGCAGCGACGCGCCGGAAGTTGCCGCGCAATACGCCGCCGAACAAGCCGTCAGAATCGCTTTCTGGAGTTCGGGCGCGGGTTTGCCGTCAGGCGAAGACGTTCAGTTGAAAGCTGTCCTGAAGACGCAGACGAACAACGCTCTGAAATTAGAGCGCAGCAGTTTAGTGCTTTCGCGTGCCGCGCTCGCGCTCGCTGCCGGAGGAATGTCGGCGGAAGCTAATGCGCTTGCCGATGAATTAAAAACGGAACGCCCG
>JBDTSO010000242.1:0-5256 GCA_039931085.1 Acidobacteriota bacterium
TAAACGGCAAACTTTCGATGTCGCCGACCGTGCCGCCGATTTCGACGATCAAAACATCCGGCTTTTCCTTGTCCGCGACGACGCGCACAGCTTCTTTAATTTCGTCGGTGATGTGCGGAATAACTTGAATCGTTTTCCCCAAATAATCGCCGCGCCGTTCTTTTTCGATGACGCTCAAATAAATCCGTCCGCTCGTCCAATTATTCGCCTTCGTCAATTTGGCGTGTGTAAATCTTTCATAATGTCCCAAATCCAAATCGGTTTCCGCGCCGTCGTCGGTTACGTAGCATTCGCCATGCTGAAACGGCGACATCGTTCCGGGATCAACATTTATATACGGATCGAGCTTCATCATCTGCACCTTCGCGCCGCGAGTTTCAAGCAGACAGCCAATCGAACTCGCCGCCAAACCTTTGCCCAAACTCGAAACTACGCCACCTGTTACGAAAATATATTTTGTTTTATTCTCTGTCATTATTTACCTCTCTTAAATCTTCTCCGTTCGCTTTTCCTTCACGCTTCTTTTTGCCGTAGCGTCCTTCTTTCATCTGTGTTTGAACTTCTCTGGCTTTTGCCGCCGCCGGATCAATGGCTTCCTGCAAAGCGTTGACGGTCGCGCTGAGCATCGAACCGCCTTCAGCAGCGCGTTTTTCAAATTCTTCCGTCGTTCGTTTGTGCGGCTTGCTCAAAATCTTCAAACCGACGAAAACGCCAATTATTAACAAAAGAAAGAATAATAATCCAAACCAATCGCTTATAGTAATCATCGGTTCCAACTCCAAAAAACACAAAAAGCCATTCCCAGAAAACTTAAAATGAAAATACTGTAACTTATTACAAAACTCTTTATATAAGTTGCGGGCATTTCCATTGGAAAATATTGCATCGCTCCAAATAAATTATAACTATTGTCAAAACTAAAATTGTCGTGAGATTATTTCTCTTGGAAAAAACTTCCAAAACCTTTAACTTATCGGAATCGCTAAGTTTTTTCATCGCTTTGGTCATCACAAAACGATTAATCGCGTAAGCGGCAAACAAAATTATTAAACCAATCAGATTCATATTTATTTTCCAAAATTATTTTCGCCTTCCAAATTTTTCCAACCGTAAATTACCGTTTTGAAGTCAACTCCGGCTAAATCGTGCTTGTCTTCGCCGACAATTTTTCCGCCCATTTTTTTATAGAAATTTCTATACGGACTTATTTCAAGCGCATCTAAACACATCGAGTTGATGCCGTTTTTCAACATCTTCGTCTGGCAAAGTTTGAAAAGATTTCCGCCGATTCCTTTTCTTTGAAATTCGGGCAAAAAGTAAATTGCGTAAAGTTCCGCGTCAAACAAATTTCTATTGCGCGATTCGCCGAAATCGGCAAAACCGACAATTCTATTTTCAAGCGTTACGGCAACAAATATTTTGTAAAATGAATCTCGAGAAAATAACTGTTCAAATGCTTTTATTCGTTTTTCCACCGACATATTTTCTAAATATTTCGGCGGAACAAGTCCGACAAAAGATTTTTGCCACGACTCGACGTGAACTTTGGCAATCTGTGGAATGTCCTCGACGGTTGCTTCCCGATAAATAATTTTTTGATGTTCAAGAATCCGCTTGACGCGCTCAAAATCTTCCTGCGTATCAACGCCGATTGAACTTTCCGCAACTTCGACAACCTTTATTCTCGCGCCGTTTTCTAATGCGCGAAGCTGTTCGAGCATTTCGGTTTTTTCCAGATTTGTTTGTTTCAGCTTCGTGTATTTTAACAAAAATTCGCGCCGATAAACATAAAGTCCGGTGTGTTTGCGAAACAGTTTAATTAAGTTCGGGGCATTTCGCAGAGCATTTTCCAAACTTCCATATTTTTTCACGGCATCACGCGGGAACGGAATCGGCGAGCGCGAAAAATAAAGCGCAAAATCGTTTTCGTCCGTAACGACTTTGACGACATCCGCACTTAAAACATCATTTATATCATCAATCGGTTCGCACGTCGTCGCCATTTGTATCGAATCATCCCGCAAAATCGCTTCAACTGCGCTTTCAATTATCGCCGGTGAAATTAAAGGTTCGTCGCCCTGTACGTTGACGATTATCGAATTTTCAGGCAGCATTTCGGCAACTTCGGCGATGCGGTCACTTCCCGATTGATGATTTACGGAAGTTAAAACAGCTTCGTTTCCGCTTTCTTTTACGACATTCAGAATTTCTTCGCTGTCAGTTGCTACAATCACACGCGAAATATTTCGCGCTTTTTTTGCCTGTTCCAATGTCCAAATGATCAACGGTTTCCCGCCAATCGGCAATAGTAATTTATTCGGCAGACGAGTAGAAAAGAGTCGTGCCGGAATGACTGCGATGATATTTTGATGTTGGTTTTTTCCGTGTTGTTCCACGGAATTTTAGGTTATATCTATTTGGTTCAAAGTTCAAGGTTCAAGGTTCAAAGTTTCAGATTGAAAACCTTGAACTTGGAACTTGGAACTAATTTAGCTAAACTCTTTTTCGTGGAAAATATAAATCAAGAACCTGTTGAAAATTATTCGGAAGTCAATCCGCAAACGGTTTTTTCAAACGAAAATCCGACACCGAACAATCCGCCGTGGAGCAGTTTGGCGGCTTTTTTTGTTTGGTTTTCGAGTATTGCTTTTATCATTTTAGTTCCGATCCTTTTTGTCATCCCTTATTTAGCCCAACAGCCAAACTTACTTTCCGACAGAATAAAAGCGGCGGAATTTTTACAAAATGATCCGACTGCGCTTTTACTTAGTATTATTGCCGTTATTCCGGCGCATATTCTAACGCTCGTTTTAGCTTGGGCGGTTGTTACAAAGTTAAATAAATTTTCGTTTTTTGAAACTTTAGGCTGGAAATGGGGCGGATTTAATGTGTGGAATTGTCTTCTGATTTTAGCCGTTATTTTTATCGTCGCCGCAGTTACGAGTTATTATGTTCCCGAACAAGATAACGATTTGCTGAGAATTTTGCGAAGTTCCCGCGCTGCGGTTTTCGTCGTGGCATTTCTCGCCACTTTTACCGCGCCGCTGGTTGAAGAAGTTATTTATCGCGGAGTTTTATATTCGGCATTTCAGAAAAATTTCGGCGTTATTGCCGGAGTCGTGCTGACTACGCTTTTCTTCGCCCTCGTTCACGTTCCGCAGTATTATCCAAGTTATTCAACGATTTTTTTGATTGTTTTGCTTAGTTTGGTTCTAACTTTAATTCGCGTTCGCACAAAAAATCTACTGCCCTGCGTAATTCTTCACATGATTTTTAACGGTATTCAATCAATTTTGTTGATTTTGCAGCCTTACTTTGAAAATGCAAATCCACATGAAAAAGCCGCCGCATTTATACACCTTATTAAATAAAAAAGCGAGAGAAGTATTTCTCTCGCTTTGCTGTAGATTGGTAACGAAATTTTTAATTATTTCCCTTGACTCTGCTTGACGGAATTCCCGGATTGATTTGAGTCGGTTCAGACCGCTGAGTTGGTATTGCAGTCGGGAAATGAGATGGACTATTAAAAACGGAAGGTGATGAATCTACCTGATTTAATCCGCCGCCTCTTTGCACATCTCTCTGAACTTTCAAAAATGGCGGAACCGTTCTTTCAGTGCTGTTGCCTGTCGAGCCGACTGCCGTAACACCGCCGGTGATGCCTCTGCCTGAGCGATTTGCCCTTATTGCAGCAGGCGGTTGATTGTTATTTGCCGGCGGTTGATTGTAAATGTATCCCGGTAATCTCAAATACCATAGATCACGTCCGTAACCGTAACCGTAAGGCGAATTCCATCCGTAGCCGAACGGCAAAAAGCAGTAATTTCCGCTAAATCTATCGAAAACCCAAAGTCCGTATGAATCGTAAATATTCCATCCGTTGTTGCGAAACGACGAGACAAGCGTATTTCGCATATTGTTTTTATCAAGCCGCGAATTTATTTTGGCTAATTCTTTAGCGCGTGTTTTGCTCCAAGTTTCCAGAGAATCTTTATCGCCACGGTCAAATTTCTCAATCGCCACTTGATTGCCGTTGACGGTGGCAGTGTGACCGCTTTTAACTATTTGTTCATTATTGTTACCGACTTGCGCTTTGCCCTTCCAAACTTCGATTTTTCCGCTTCCGTCGCCTAAAACATCAATGCGATAGACACCGGACTCAATGATGTAAAAATGTCCTTTTGGCGTATTGACGGCAAATGTAAAATCATTATCCGTAATGACTTCAAACATTGCGCTTCCACGATTGAGTTTTAACTTCAAATCGTCGAGCGATGTGTTGGCAAACTCAAAAGCGGAATTTTCCCCTAATCTGATGTATGAACCGGGATTCAACAAAATCTCCGCTTTGCCGTCCGCTCCGGTCATAACTTTCTCACCGATCTCCAATTTATCGCCTTTGAGTAAATAACCGTTTCTCCCGTTATTTTGCATAACGGCAACTTTGCCTTCTACATAATTCACGCCGCCGGCATCCGCTGAAATGACGTATAGGTTACCGGCACTCGAAGCCGAACGATTGTCCTGCGCGAAAGCGAACAAAGATAACAAAAAAATGGTGACACTGATTGTGAAAACATTAAGCAGATTCTTTTTCATTTTTACTCCTTATATGGAATGGATTTTTGATAGTTTCAATTATACTATTTTTCTATTCAAAAAACAAACTTTTTCCAAACATTCTGAATCTTCCAAACACTCTGAATAAATTTAACCATCAAAAGTTGCTAAAAATAGCGAACAACCTTTGATTGATGAGCGTAATCAAAGAAATTGCCTGATGAAATAATGTTGTCAGGCAAGTTTTACAGGATATTTATTATGGCTACTTTTCACGATCCGGTTAGTTGTTTTGCTCCTCTCGAAGTAATCGAAAGATTGCTCGAAATACGCGCTGAACTCGGATTCTCCGAAGTCCTTTATGTAGATGATTCAATAGATTTGGCTGAGTTTTTAGACGCTTACGGGTTTGATGTCTATGCTTTTTCAAACAGAAATGAAAAGATCAACTACGGAGATTATCGCGCATCAATCGTGCCGGGCGGCGATGTCGTTCACTGCTCATTAACAGCACACTAAAAATTTTAAGTTCCCCAACGACTGAAGGAACGCGGAAGGTGATTCTTAATTGAAAAGCCTTTCGCGTTTTTGTTATTTGTCATCTGGCAGGTGGAGTAACAATATCGGTTTTAACAATATTGTCCGAAACCAAAGAACAAATGATTAAACAGCTTTCACAATAAAAAGCGTTCCGTC
>JBDTSO010000243.1:0-5213 GCA_039931085.1 Acidobacteriota bacterium
ATCATCGGAAATTCGAGCGCGATGAAGCGCGTTTACGCTCAGATCAGCCAAGTTGCGCGTTCAAACACGACGGTTCTACTGCGCGGCGAATCAGGAACGGGAAAGGAATTAATCGCCAACGCCATTCATTACAATTCATTGCGCGCGAAAAAGCCTTTTGTCAAAGTAAATTGTGCCGCGCTGCCTGAAACATTGATTGAATCGGAATTATTCGGTTATGAAAAAGGCGCGTTTACGGGAGCGAACAACCGAAAAAAAGGACGTTTTGAAATTGCCGACGGCGGCACACTTTTTTTAGATGAAATCGGCGATTTATCAACGCAGACGCAGATAAAATTACTGAGAATTTTGCAGGAACGCGAATTTGAGCGCGTCGGTGGCACGGAAACGCTCAAAGCAAATGTCCGTTTTATCACGGCGACCAACAAAAATCTGGAAGAAGCGATAATTAACGGCAGTTTCCGCGAAGATTTATTTTATCGCTTGAATGTTTTTACGATTTATCTGCCGCCTCTGCGCGAGCGAAAATCCGATATTTTGCTTTTGGCGGAAAATTTTGTCGAAAAATATGAGCGCGAACACAACAAACACATTAAACGAATTTCCACACCGGCGATTGATATGCTGACGAGTTATCATTACCCGGGCAATGTTCGAGAATTGGAAAATACCATAGAACGCGCCGTTTTGGTGTGTGACGGTAATGTTATTCACGGTCATCATCTTCCGCCGACTTTGCAGACGGCGGAAATTACCGACACGATTACGCAAGTTTCAATGGCATCGGCGGTTGAAGCCTTTGAGCGCGATTTGATTTTAGACGCTCTCAAATCAACCCGCGGAAATCGCGCCAAAGCCGCCAAAATGCTCGACACTACTGAACGCATTTTGTGTTACAAAATAAAAAATTATAAAATTCAGCCGCGCCGTTTTCGCGCCTGAAAACCAGCATTTTTAACCAAAAATATTTACTCTGATTTACAACTTAAAAAGTTTTCCACAGGTGGAAAACTTTCTTACAATGTTTATTAAACTGTGTTTTTGTTATCATTTACAGACAATTTGGAAGAATTGAAATTAAGATAAATTAAAATATTTCCACATACCAAAAGTAAAATAACAACTAAGCGGGCGAATTTTGAATAATCGAGCTAAATTTATTTAACTGCGGCTCGGAATGATCAAAAACCGCGTCCAGTTCCTGTTCGACGCTGCCGTGAAGCGGTTTAATTTCTTTGATGAGCGGCGCAAAGTTTTCAAAATCGTAAAGCTGCGTGTCGAGCAGATGCGAACCCGTAACATTCGATAAAGCCGTCATAATTGACGAACGAACGTGCGGAATTTCTTTGGTAAGTTCGGTAATCAATTTTTTGACGCGGGCGCGTTTTAAGTTCGGTTGTGAACCGCACAAATTACACGGAATTATCGGGAAATTTTTCTCTGCGGCAAATTTTACGATGTCTTTTTCGTGACAATAAGCGAGCGGACGAATAATCGTGTTGCGCCCGTCGTCGGAACGCAAAATCGGCGGCATTGCTTTTAATTGTCCGACGAAAAATAAGTTTAATAAAAATGTATTGATAACGTCGTCGGCGTGATGACCGAGCGCAATTTTCGTACAGTTTTCTTTAACGGCTGTTGTGTATAAAATCCCGCGCCGCAAGCGCGAACAAACTGAACAGAAAGTTTTGCCTTCGGGAACTAAACGGGTAACAATCGAATAAGTATCTTCTTCGACAATTTTGTAACTTACGCCGATACTCCTCAGATATTCGGGCAGAATATATTCCGGGAAATCAGGTTGTTTCTGATCAAGATTGGCGGCGAGAATTTCAAAATTAACGGGCGCGCGTTTCTGCACGTCGAGCAAAAGGTCGAGCATCGTGTAGCTATCTTTTCCGCCCGAAAGACAGACCATTATTTTGTCGCCGTCTTCGATCATCGAAAAATCGCGGATGGCTTCGCCCATTTTTTTAAGCAATTTTGTTTTTATCTTACTTTCTACAAACAACTTTTTATCATTTCCTCCAAATCTTAAAGTTTGACACGGTGCGCGAAAAATAACAAATATCAAAAAACATCAAAACATTGCAACAAATATGGTTTTTGATTTGCGATCAATAATTTTTTATTTTGCGGCATTTTTCCGAACAATATTTTACCTGTTCCCAAACTTTTTTCCAACGCTTGCGCCACAGCATCGGTTTGCTGCACGTTTTACAAACTTTTACGGGCAAATTTGATTTGGTATATTTATTCTGATCGCCTAATTTCGCTTTAGACATTTTTTTGTAACCGATGCTCGAAAATAAATTTTTCCCGACAGATAAATTTCTCTTCATTAACGAAGCGTTTGACACGCTAAAAGTTTCACCGACACAGTTAGACAAATTGTTGGCAGCCGGTTGGCGACACTTTGGAACACAATTTTTTCGTTACAATTTGTCATTTTACAACAGGAGAATATGTCAGGTTTTTCCGCTTAGGATTCGTCTTTCAGATTTTTTTCTTTCAAAAAACAAACGTCGTATCATCAATAAAAATCGGGACTTACAAGTTATAATTCGTCCAATCGAAATAAGCGAAGAAAAGGAAACGCTTTTTAACAGCCACAAGCTGCGGTTTAAGCACAACATTCCTTTTTCGATCTACGACTTTCTTTCATTTGATGCCGCAAATGTTCCCTGTGAATCGCTGGAAGTTTGCGTTTATGACAAAAGAAATTTACTTGCCGTGAGTTTTTTTGATGTCGGCGAAACGGCGATTTCAAGTATTTATGCAATGTTTGCGCCCGAAGAAAAATCGCGCAGTCTCGGCATTTTTACGATGCTTGTGGAAATTGATTTTGCCTGCAAACACGGAAAAGGTTTTTATTATCAAGGCTATTGTTACGATGGCAATTCCTTCTACGACTATAAAAAACGATTTTGCGCGGTTGAAAAATTTGATTGGAAAGGAAATTGGGAAAGTTTCAAGGAGTGAATGATTTTCCGTAAATTTCCTGATAAATCCAACCCAAAAATCTGGCTTCCGCCGTGCAGAGTGCTTCGAGCCAGCAACTCGATAAATATAAACGTCTTTCCGTTCTCGACGGAATTTTTTCAGCCTGCTCAATGTGCGATTTATTTTTTTCCAAATTATAACTTTCGGCAATTTCTTCATTAGTTTGTTTGGCTTCGCCGAGAGCCTGCAAAACATCCGAAATCCAGCGATGTAACTTTTCCTTTGAATCATTTTCGCCCAACGCCTGAAAAACTCCGATGGCAAACCGCGATTCAGCGTTTTCAAACGGGTAAATTTCAACGCCGTTTTCCGCATCATCCGCTTGTTTCCACTGAAAAAGTTCTTCAACCTGCGGATTTCTGACGAGCGCGACTCTTTGGTCGAAATTCAAAAACCATTCGAGCGAATCTGCCAAAGAATTTGTATTTATATCGCCGCTTGCGGTCTTTTGCAGTTCCGGCGGTTGGTATTGTTGTGTCATAGAAAGATTTTAACGCAAAGACGCAAAGACGCAGAGGCACAAAGTTAAATTTTAATTTTTGATTTTATTGAAATTTCTTTGCGTCTTTGCATTAAAAAACAAATCATCGCTCCAAAAATGAGTGCAAAATGAAGTGCAAAATAAAAAACAAAGCCACGCCTGCAAAAACCGACAGCGAAACAAGCGGATTTTTGCCGCCGTGATGATTAACTTCGGGAATTAAGTCGCTTGCCGCGACGTAAAGCGTTACGCCGCTTGCCAGCGGAAGCGCGTAGGCAACCGTAAAACCAATTTTTGCACCGATAAAATAATAAAGCAGAACGCCAAAAAAAGTTGTTAAGCCAACCAGAGATGTAGCAAAAATTACTTCCTTCAAGCCTTTTCCTGCCGCCAAAACCATTGACGCAATTGTAAAACCTTCGGGAAATTTGTGCAGGAAAACGGCGAAAAACACTAAAATACCAACGCGGTAATCAACTTCGGCGGCGGCGGCAATCGAAATGCCGTCAAATAATGTGTGAATTAAAAGCCCGCCGATTGCCGTGTAAGCCGAAGATGTGGAAATCAAATGATCTGAGTGCATTTCTTCGCCCAGATGAAAATGCGGCGCAATTGTGTGTTCAAAAAACTGCGTTATCAGGTAGCCGATAAGTAGCAAACCCATCGGATAAATCAGTATTTCAGTATTAAAAGAACCTCCTTCTATTTGCCAAAGCTCAATAACATCGGGCAAAATATCAATAAAAGTAACGGCGAGCATAAAGCCCGCGCCCAATGCCAAAATATATTTGAGCAGTTTTTTGTAATTTTTTTGGATGCCGGGCGGAAAGAGAATCAAACCGCCAAGCACATTTGCCAAACCTGCAAAAATACCGAAGATTAAAAGTTGAGCAAGTGTGATTTGCATATCGAAATGTCGAATTTCTTTTAAGATACTGTAAAAGCAAAACTTACAGAAGGCTTATTCAAATTAGAAATGATAATTAAAAAGACTTTCCAAAATCAGTTTGATGTTATGTGTGAAAAACACCTTAACCACAGGAAAGTCTTTGTGGATATTAACACAAAGCAAGGCGGATTTATTAAAATCCGTCCGAACATTGATTATGTGCAACAAAATAAATTATTCTAACGTAGATTTTATAAAGCCTGAAATTTAAGCCGGCATTTTGAAAACCGAAGTGTGAAAATACAGAAAAAAATTTTAATAGTTGATGACCACGATGACCTGAAAACTGTTTTAACGGAAGTTTTCAGCCGCATCGGTTATTCAGTTAAAACAACTGAAAGTCGTCAGGAAGCCGTCGAACTCGATAAGTCGAATGAATTTGATTTAGTTATCACCGACCTTGACGGCGACAAAGCCTTTCCGCAAGACGAAGCCGACGATGTTGGTAATACTTGTCTGCCAACCGAAGAGGCGGAAAATTTTGACCGCAGTTTTGTCAAAGCCTTTAAGATTTGCGCGACCAATTTCAAACGCGAAAATTTTGACGAAAACGAACTCAAAAACCTTTTTGAAACCGTTCTGAATTACAAAGCGAAATTTGTTGATAAAAAAAATGCCGTTAAATATATTCGTGAAAAAATCGAATTTGAATTTCCGAGCGCGATTTCCTTAATGCACAGCATTTTGGATTATTTGATGAAGCGCGTGGAAAAAAACGGCATTGTTGACGCGGAAAACTCCAATCTTTTCATCGCTTTAGACGAAGCCTTCGTCAACGCC
>JBDTSO010000244.1:0-5210 GCA_039931085.1 Acidobacteriota bacterium
AAAGACGGAAATTCGATTCGGCGGCGGCGCGAATGTCTGGAATGTGCCAGACGTTTTACGTCGTATGAGCGAATTGATGAAATTCCTTATATGGTCGTCAAAAAAGACGGAAAACGCGAACCGTTTGACCGCCATAAAATTTTAGCCGGACTGCTTCGTGCCTGCGAAAAACGTCCGATTTCCGCGCCGCAGCTTGAATCAATAGTTGATTCAGTCGAAAAATTTGTGCAGGATTCGCCCGACCGCGAATGTCCGACCAGCGATCTCGGCAAAATTATTATGAAACGCCTCAAAGAACTCGATAAAGTTGCGTATGTGCGTTTTGCTTCGGTTTATCTCGAATTTGAAGACGTTTCCGAATTTATGAACGAACTCAAGTATTTAGTGCGCTCGCGTGAAAAAACGCCGAAAAGAAAACTGCAACGCGTTAAAAAATGATGGTCTTTTCTGCTATTATCAATTTATCATGCTGAAAATTAATCGCCTGTCGCTATTTTTCTTTTTTCTCTTTTTGTCCGCGATGACCGTCGCCGCGCAGAGTAAATTTGAAGGTTATAATCTTCTTCTCGACGTGCCTGATAATCAAAAATCTCAAATGTGCGCTTTGCGTTATGCAACTCCGACAACCGACATTACAATTACCGATTTAGATCGTTCAACGCCGATGAAAGTTTCCAACTGCGGCGATCAAACCACCCGTTTGACGCAGGTTGATTCAAACACCGCTGTCGTCCGCGCCAGTTCAACCAAATATAAGTGGTGTTTCACCGGCGAAGACAAAATATACAGAATCAGTTTTAAGGGCGATCAATCTTCAGGACAAATAATCTACAATTGGATTGCCACGCCTGAGTCGCCGGGAATTTATAATATCAAAGATTTCGGCGGAATCGGCGACGGCAACACCGACAATACAATCGCTTTTAAAAGCGCGATGGCTTTTATCGCTTCGCGCGGCGGCGGCACTCTGCAAATTCCCGAAGGCGATTTTTCCGTCAATTCGACAATCGCGCTGCCCGCCGGAATTATAATGCAGGGCATCAGCGGCGTTTCGACGATGGCGACGACCAACAACGTCGTCAACAAAAATCCGAGCCGCATTCGTCTGAGCGGTTCAAATCGCGCACTTTTCCGCATCGGCGAATGTGTCGAAAACGTCGTCGTCAAAGATTTAGAACTTTACGGCGCGACGACCGATAATACTTCCGGCATCGAAGCGGTCGGCGCGTTTATGTCGTCGCAGAATTTTTATTTCGAGCGCGTCGTTTTCCAAAATTTCAATCGCGGATTTTACGCGCACGGTTTGCCGATTACAAATTTCGCGTGGCAGTTCGATTATATAAAATTCAACCATTGCCGCTTTGTCTATAACCGCGATGCCGGAATTTATTCGGATGTCATCAACTCCGATTGGAAAATTGAAGGAAGCACATTTATAAATTCGCAGCGTACGCCGCTGCAAAAGGGCAATTCGATGCACTTTGAACACGCCGGAGCTATTTTGGTGCAGGATACATTCGGCGGCGGTTTTGAAAATGCTATCGGCGGAATTTATCTCGATATAACCGACAGCTCAAATGTTACGGTAATCAATTGTCAAAGCGAGAAAATCACCGCCGCGCTGGTTTATAACGGCGCGGAATTACGCAACGCAGGCGATTATTCTTACCCGATAACTTTTATCAACAATGTTTTCGGTGAACCGATAATTTTCAAAGCCCGCCGCACATTTGTTTCAATCGGCAATCTTTACGGACCCGTTGCATTTCAAGCCGACGAGCGTCTGCGGGTTTATTCAACGGGAGATCGCTTTTGTTACGACGGTTATACGTTAGGTTGTCAGGGCGCGGCGGCATCAAACGGTTTTGATAAAGCGACTGTTATTTTTAGAACCGGACAACTTGACGACGGAAAAGTCAAAGGAAATCCGACGGTTTTCGGCACGGACGTACAGTTTGCCGCGCCGGTGCAGATGCCTTCGATTTTGCAGAACGCACTTCCGGCGAACAAGTCGAACGGTTCGATGGTTTATTGTTCAAACTGCCGCCGCAACTCAACGCCGTGTCAGGCTGGCGGAAGCGGCGCACCGGCGATGGTCGTCGGCAATCAATGGAGTTGCCTTTGAAAGGCAAAAGGATAAGGGCTAAAGGATAAATAAGAATTTTTAAATTCTCACCTTTCGCCTTTATCCTTCAACCTTTATCCTTTAAGAAGATGTCTGCGAAAACAAATTTAAAAAAATCAACCGAACAGCTTTCCTGCACGAAGGAAACTACTTTGACCAAAGAACAGTTTTTGGAGCTTTACCGCTATGTAAAAATGACGCGAATGTTTGACGAGATCACCGTCAGATTAAAACGTCAGGCGAAGTTGACGGGCGGCGTTTTCACGAGTTTGGGACAGGAAGCGACGGCGGTTGGAACGGCTTTTGCACTTGAACCGCAGGATTTTATTGCGCCTTTGATCCGCGACATCGGCGCGGTTTTTGTCAAGGGAATTTTGCCGCGCACGATTTTCGCGCAGTATTTGGGCAAAGCAAATGCGCCTTCACGCGCAGCCGACGTGCAGTTTCATTTTGCCGATTTAGAAAAAGGTTTTGTCGGTCCGATTTCGCATCTCGGCGATATGATTCCGGTGATGGCGGGAATTTTGCTGGCTTCGAGAATGAAAAAAGAAACGCGCGTCGCCGTCGCCTATCTCGGCGAAGGCGCGTCGTCAACCGGAACTTTTCACGAAGGCGTAAATTTCGCTGCTGTGCAGAAATTGCCGCTGGTTACAATTATCGAAAACAACGGCTACGCTTATTCGACGCCGACCAGAAATCAAACCGCCGCCGCGCATTTTGTTGATAAAGCAATCGGTTACGGCATTCTCGGCTTGCAGGTTGACGGCAATGATATTGTCGCTTGCTATGAAACGATGAAACGCGCCGCCGAACACGCCAGAGGCGGAAACGGTTCGGTTTTAATCGAGGCGTTGACGTATCGCCGCAAAGGACACGCCGAACACGACAATCAAAGTTACGTTCCCGAAGGCGAGATTGATTTTTGGGCGAAAAATAACGATCCGATTGACCGTTACGAAAGATATTTGACGGAAGAAAAAATCGCGTCGGAAGAAGATTTGAAAAAGATTGTCGCTGAAGTTTTAAACTATCTGGAAAGCGAATTGGCGATTGCCGACGAAGCGGAATTTCCCGAAGGCATTTCCGCCGCTTATGAAGTTTTTGATAATTCGATTGTGAAACCGGCATTCAAAAAGAAAATTCTGGAAAAATAAACTGATTTTTATAATAGTTTTTCGAACCGACGGAAAAGGGAAAAGGAAATGATTGAATTTAGTTCTGACATTTGTACCGATTTTGAAAACGCGAGTTCGCGCGAATGGCTGGAAACCAACGGCATCGGCGGATTTGCTTCGTCAACCGTTTCGGGCGTTCACACGCGCCGCTATCACGGGCTTTTAATTGCCGCCGCCGCGCCGCCGCTCGGCAGACTTGTTTTGCTCTCGAAATTTGAAGAAACTCTCATAATCAACGGCAATCGCCGCGAACTTTCGACCGACCAATTTCCGAACATGATTTATCCCGAAGGCTATAAATACTTGAAAAATTTCCGGCTCGCGCCGTTTCCGACGTGGACTTTTGATGTTGACGGAATCGAAATCGAGAAAAAGATTTTTATGATTCACGACGAAAATACGACCGTTGTGCAGTATTCAATAGATTCCAGATTCCAAATTCCAAATTCCAAAATTGAGATTGAACTAAAACCTTTGCTGGCATTTCGTGATTATCACCATTTGCGTCGTGAAGATAGTCCTTTTAATCAGCAATTTACCGCTGCGGAAAATCAAGTTTCGATTCAGCCTTACGAAAAAATGCCCGAACTGTTTTTCACGCACAACGCGCAGACAGTTGAAAAAACGGGCTTTTGGTATCGGAATTTTGACTATTCAATCGAAAAAGAACGCGGTTTCGATTTTCAGGAGGATTTGTTTCAGCCGTTCAGTTTGAAGTTTGATTTGAGCGAAACCGCAGCGATTATCGTTTCAACCGAACCGCAAAAAATTTCCGATGCCGAAACTTTTGAAAATGATGAAATTAAACGGCGCAAAAAACTGATAAAAATCGCCAAAGTAAAAGACGAATTTTTACAGCAATTAGTTATTGCGGCTGATCAGTTTATCGTTTCGCGCGGCGCGGGCAAAACGATCATCGCCGGTTATCATTGGTTTTCCGATTGGGGACGCGACACGATGATTGCGCTCAACGGCTTGACTCTGGCGACCAACCGCGTGGAAATTGCGAAAAGTATTTTGCTCGAATTTTCAAATTATATTTCCGAAGGAATGCTGCCGAATCGTTTTCCCGACGAAGGCGAAACACCCGAATACAATACGGTTGACGCGACGCTCTGGTATTTTGAAGCGATTCGCGCTTACGTCGAAAAAACTAACGATTACGCTTTCGTCCGCAAAAATCTCTACGAAAAACTCGTCAATATTATTCTCTGGCATTTATACGGAACGCGCTACAACATTCACGTTTCCGACGACGGTTTGCTTTATGCGGGTAAAAAAGGCACTCAATTGACGTGGATGGATGCCAAAGCCGGAGATATGGTTTTTACACCGCGAATCGGAAAACCCGTTGAAATTCAAGCTCTTTGGTACAACGCTTTGTGTATAATGGCGGATTTTGCCGAAAAATTCGGCGACCGGAAAGACGGCGAAAAATATCTGCAAATGGCGGGCAATGCCAAGCGTAGTTTTAATGATTTATTCTGGAACGAAGCGGAAGAATGTTTATTCGACGTAGTTGACGGTGAACAGAAAGATGCGAGCGTCAGACCGAATCAGATTTTCGCCGTCAGTTTGCCGAACACGATGTTGAGCATCGGCAGAGCGCAGAAAATCGTGCAAAAAGTAGAAGCCGAACTTTTAACACCTTTCGGGTTGCGCTCGCTCTCGCCAAAAAATTCTCGCTATTGTTCGATTTACACGGGAACGCCGTTTGAACGCGATTCCGCGTATCACGAAGGCACGGTTTGGGCGTGGCTGATCGGCGCGTTTATTGACGCTTACCGCAAAGTCAACGCCAACGGACGGGAAACCGAAAATCGAATTGACGAAATTCTGCAAAGTTTCAAAACACATCTGACCGAAGCCGGAATCGGACAAATCTCGGAAATTTTTTACGGTGCCGCGCC
>JBDTSO010000245.1:0-5199 GCA_039931085.1 Acidobacteriota bacterium
CGCCGGTTTGCCGGATTATTGATTACGGAAAGTTTCTTTACGAAGAAAAGAAAAAAGCCGCTGAAGCCAAGAAAAAACAGGTTACGGTGCAGGTCAAAGAAATCAAATTCCGTCCGGGAACCGACGATCACGATTATCAGTATCGGATGGAGCGCGCCCGCGGCTGGATCGAAGACGGCGACAAAGTTCGCGCAACGATTTCGTTTCGCGGACGCGAGATGACGCACCGCGAACTCGGCGCGAATTTACTAGCCAAACTGCGCGACGATATATTGGATATTGCCGATGTCGAAGTTACGCCGAAAATGGAAGGCTATCAGATGTTTATTATTTTAGTACCGAAAAAAGCGAAATGATTTAGTTCTTATTCCTTTGTCTTTTGTCATTTGCAAATCTTAGCTGATGTAAATTCAAATTCAATGTGAAAAAGCTAAGAACGAAGAACAAAGAACTAAGGACAAAGGACTAAGGACAAATTAAAAGGAGTAATTATGCCAAAACTAAAAACACACAAAGGCGCGGCGAAGCGTTTCAGATTTACCTCGACAGGTAAAATCAAACGCGGAAAATCGCACGCACGCCATATTTTAACGAAGAAATCTGCGAAACGAAAACGTCAGTTGGACAAAGATACATTGGTTTCCGAAGGTGATCAAAAGCGTGTCGAAGCGATGCTGCCATACGGAAGAAAATAAAGGATAAGGGCGAAAGGCAAAATGTTAATTTAGTCTTTTATCCCCTGAACAACTGATTAAGGAGTGTAAAAAGTTATGCCAAGAGTAAAACGTGGGAACAAGCGCACCGAAAAGCGCAAAAAGATATTAGCTTTAGCCAAAGGTTATTACGGAACAAAATCGAAACTGTATCGTTCAGCCAAAGAATCGGTTGAACGCGCATTAAACTTTGCCTATACGGGCAGAAAATTGAAAAAACGCGATTTTCGCAAACTGTGGATCGTCCGCATCAACGCGGCTTGCCGCTTGAACGGAATGAAATATTCGCAATTCATACACGGTTTGAAACTCGCCGAAATCGAACTCGACCGCAAAGTTTTAGCCGATTTAGCAGTTAAACAGCCCGAAGCCTTTGCCGTTCTTGCCGGACAGGTCAAAGATGCGCTGAATAACAATCAACAACCGACTGCTTAAATTTTTGCAAAGATTGGTTTATCAAAAGCGTCCGAGAAAGAATTCGGACGCTTTAATTTTTTGTCCGGCTTTGAAGTTAAACTGTTGTGGCTTAAAATTATAAACTATGGCGGAAATGATTCCAAAAGCCGCACAGATAATGACGATTGCGGGCGCAGTTGACTGTTTAATTGCAATTGTGATTATGATTTTTATTTTTCTCGGACGCAGTAGTTTGCCGATTTTGATTCCGACATTGCTGCTGATTATAGGAATTTTAATCGTCATTTTTTCCCTTGCGTACCACACCGGAAAATAAATTTGTAGTGTTCAAAAATTAACTGACGAACAACTTTTGCCAAAGTTATTTTATGCTAAAATTAAATTATGGAAAGTGTGCTTAATCTATCAATAAAAGATGCGGCGATGGCGGCAATCAATCAAAAATTGATTTTGCAAGGCATTAGTTGGGACTTTTACGAACAAATCTTAGAAGAATACAAAGACTCAAACGCCGTTCATTTTGCCTATGATGACGGTTTTCTGGAGGTTGAAGTGCCATTAGCTAAACACGAAATACCTAATCGGATTTTGCAGGATTTGGTTACAGTAATTTGCGTTGAAAAAGAAATTGACTTTATAAATGCAGGTTCAACGACATTCCGCAAACGCGCAAAAGCCAAAGGCGTTGAACCTGACACTTGCTTTTATATTCAAAACGAAACAAAGATTCGCGGTAAATTGGAGATTGATTTGCAGACCGAACCGCCGCCCGATTTAGTTATCGAAGTTGACGTAACAAGTCCGTCGCTCAATAAAATGCCGATTTATGCGGCTTTGGAAGTTTCGGAAGTTTGGCTTTACAAAGGTCAAAAAGTTGTTTTTTACAAACTTTTCGGCGGAATTTATCAGGAAATCGAGAAGAGTTTGGCAGTCCCAATTTTATCGAGCGTAAAAGCCACCGAATTTTTACAAAAAGGTTTGAAGGAAAGTTCTTCAAAATGGTTTAAGGAAGTCCGCGAATGGGCGAATAAAAAATGATCGAGCAAAAAGAACAAGTTGAAAAAATCCGCGAGGCGTTCAATCAGGAATTTGGACGCTTTGCCGATTTTCGTGATGAAATTAGCCGTTTGAACTTGATGGAAGCGGAAAATTTATCGCGCGAATTAGCCGAAGTAAAAACTAAACACACGGGCAAAAAGTCGGAATTTGCCAATGCTAAAAAGTTAATCGGACGAGTTGCGCCCGAAGAAAGAGGCGAATTCGGTCAGTTTATACAAACGGTTGAAAAGGAAATTACATCGGCGATTGAAAAAGTCGAAAACAATCTGAAAAGTTTTATCAGCGAAGCGAAAACCGAACGCGAAAAATTAGATGTTACATTGCCCGGAACGCGCCCGCGCGTCGGACATCTGCATCCGATTACGCTTTTGCGGCAAAAGATTGAAGATATTTTTGTGTCTTTGGGTTACGCGATTGAAGACGACCGCGAAATTGAAACGGATTATTACAACTTTGACGCGCTGAACATTCCCGAAGGACATCCGGCGCGTGAATCGCAGGACACTTTTTACACGACGCACGGATTTGCGCTGCGCTCGCAAACTTCAACCGTGCAGATTCGCGCGATGGAAAGGCGCGGTGTGCCGATTCGCATCATCGCGCCCGGCAGAGTTTTCCGCCGCGACACGCCGGATTTGACGCATACGCCGATGTTTCACCAGATCGAAGGCTTGTGCGTGGACAAAGGAATCACGATGGCGCATCTCAAAGGCACGGTTGCCGAATGGCTGAAAAGATTGTTCGGCAAGGAAACCAGAATTCGTCTGCGTCCGTCGTATTTCCCGTTCACCGAACCGAGCGCGGAATTCGATTTTTCTTGTTTCAAATGCAATGGCACGGGAATTTTTGAAAATGAACGCTGTCGCCCGTGCAAAGGTTCGGGTTGGATCGAACTCGGCGGCTCTGGAATGGTTCATCCGAATGTCTTAAAAGCCTGCAATGTTGACCCGCAAGTTTATTCGGGTTTTGCCTTCGGTTTCGGCTTGGAAAGAATGTGTTCGCTAATGTATTCGCTCGACGATATTCGTCTGATGTTCGAGAACGATGTCAGATTTTTGGAGCAATTCAGGTAAAATGATTCGGAGGTATTTTTTATGCAGATTACAACTATCGAAGGCATCGTAAAAAACGGTCAGATTCAATTGACGGAAGATGTTCAACTGCCCGAATCAGCGACCGTTTATGTGATCGTTCCGAGTTTGGAAAAAAGAACGGCGAGAATTATGAGTCCGCGACTTGTTGATAAAGAAAGATTGAAGGACTTTGAAAGAGAAATTATCAGGATTGATTAAGATGAAATAGGTAGGGTTAAAATTATGAAAAAGACGCTCATTTTTATTTTATTAAACCTATTGTTTGCATTTAGTTTTGTAAATTTAAATGCTCAAATAAAAGTTCCTTTGAGAGTTGATGAATCTGCAAAATCTGTCATCGGACAATATTTGTTTTGCGATAAAGAATATAATTGCGGTCTTCTTCAGAATGAAAAAATAAAAACTTCTAGAATTATAAACGGAGAAACTCCGGCAAAGATTTGGAGAACCGGAAAGAACTTTTATTTGCAGATTGACACAAATTTGAACAATAAATTAACCGATGAAAAGAAGCTTTTACTTGAAAATAACTCAAAAGTAATAGTTAAAATTAAAAGAAAACTTACACCGGACAAATTTCTGTTTTTGCCGTATGAAATTTCTCATCAAACTTACGAAAAAGATGGTCAAATCGTTGATTCATTCAAGATTGTTCCGCATTATGTCGCTGTCGGAACTTTAAGTTTTAAAGACTGCTCTTCAAAAATCGCATTTTCGGATATGGATTATGACGGAAATATCAGTATGTCGGATGCCGAACGCGGAACGAATTTTCATATAGACAGAAATAATGACAGCAAATTTTGGGGAAAAGAAGAGCATAATAAAACGAATGAAATTATCGAGTTTTGCGGACAAAACTTTTTGGTTACATCGCTCAACAATGCTAATTTAACTTTAATGCCGACAGATTTAAAAATAGCCAAAGTCGGCGAACCGGCTCCGAAATTCTCCTTTGTTTTGTTAAACGGTGAAGTGGTAAGTTCGGATAATTTGAAGGGAAAATATTACGTTCTTGATTTTTGGGCATCGTGGTGTGTTCCCTGCGTAAAAAATCTTCCGCACATCAACTTGCTCAAAAAAGATTTTGAGGACAGAATTTCCGTTTTTTCCGTGAATGTTGATGAACCTTCACGGAAAAATTTCGCCGAAAAAATTATCAATGAAAATCAAATGTTTGATTTTAGCATTATCAGAGGCGCGGGCGAAGACGATCTGCTTTGGAAAACCTTCGGCGGAGCTAATTTAAACAAACTGTCCATACCTTTATATATTTTGATTGATAATAACGGAATCGTGCGTTATGCCGACAACGGCGGTGAAGATTTGGGTGAATTAAAAAGCAGTATCGAAAAAATATTATCAAGCCGATAATTTATGGGTTGGGCAGCACATTATATTGCAAAACTAAAAAACGGCGAAACGATTTCATTTCGTCCGCGCGGAAATTCGATGCAGGGGAAAATCGAATCGGGACAACTTTGCACGGTTGAGCCGATTGCAGACTTTGAAAGTTTGCAAAAAGGCGACATTGTTTTGTGCAAAGTCAATGGAAACGAATATATTCATTTGATAAAAGCGATTCAGGGCAAACGCTTTCAAATCGGCAACAATCGCGGACGGATAAACGGTTGGATCGGCACGAACTCGATTTTCGGGAAATGCGTCAGGATTGAAAACTAGCTGTTTTTGTATAGATTGCCTCAAAAAGACGGAAAAAATGAAAATAAAATCAATCGAACTGATCGAAATAAAAATGCCGCTCGTGCATTTTTTCGAAACGAGTTTTGGGCGCACTTACGAACGCCGGATTATTCTGGCGCGTGTCGAAGACGGCGAAGGATGCGAAGGTTGGGGCGAATGCACGGTTGGCGAGTCGCCTTCGTATTGCGAAGAATGGACGGAAAGCTGTTGGG
>JBDTSO010000246.1:0-5158 GCA_039931085.1 Acidobacteriota bacterium
TGACCGACGGAAAATTCGACGCTTTCGCCGGTTGGCTGACTGAAGATTATCAGGGCTTTTACCCCGACCAAATGACAGTTAAAGCGTCAGAGGTGGCGGGAGCCAGCCAAACTAAGTTCAAAAGAGCTGATCTGTCTAACTTCAAAGTTCAAATTTTGGATAAAAACAACGCGATTGTGATGTATGAAGTCAGTTCTGATGTCACTACGCCGGACGGCAAAGATGTCAGCGACCGGCATCGTGAAACGAGTGTTTACACGAAACGCGGCGGCAAATGGCTGGTCGCCTATCATACGGACTTCAAGACAGAAAAATAAACCATATTTCAATAATGGCGGCAGGCGAACGAACGTCCAAAAGTTTCTTCGTCTGTTGATGCAAACAAACAACAGGAGATAAAAAAATGAAAAAGATAATGATGATTTTGATGATCGCAATCGCTGCGTCATCCGTTGCATTCGGACAAACGAAAATGTCGAAAGACTCGAAAGTCGAAGCGCAGGTTATCGCGCTGGAAAAAGCGAGTTGGGAAGAGTGGAAAAACAAAAACAGCGGTTGGTTTCAAGCCAATCTTACCGAAGACGCTTTGAACATCAGCGACGCAGGCGTTTCAAACAAAGCGCAAATTGTTAAATTCACAGGCAGCGAGTGTGAAATCAAAAGCTATTCGTTCGATAATTTCCAGTTCGTCGCGCTTGACAAAAACGCGGCGATGATAACTTACACGGCGAAGCAGGACGGCGTTTGCAGCGGCAAAACCATACCGGCGAGCGTTCGCTCAACATCGGTTTATGTCAAGCGCGGCGGCAAATGGCTGCAAGCCCTTTACACGGAAATTCCGACGGCGCAATAAATTTTCTATCGCCGAACGGCATAGATTTTAACAAAAACGGCAGGCGAACAAACGTGCAAAAGATTCTTCGCCTGCTGTTGAAAAATCAAATTATTTGAATGGACGCTGAAAGACTAAAACAAATTGAGGAAATCTACCACGCGGTTTTGGAAATTACGCCCGCCAAGCGCGAATCTTTTTTCAAAGAATATTGCGGCGCGGATGGAAATTTGCGCCGTGAAGTCGAGTCCTTGCTCGCTTTTGAAAAAACTTCCGGCAACTTTTTAGACACGCCGCCCGAATCGTTAGCCGCCGAGATGCTTTCCGAACGCGAAAAACAGGCGAATCTGATTAGCCGTGAAATCGGGCATTATCAAATCAAAGAACTTCTCGGCAAAGGCGGAATGGGCGAAGTTTATCTGGCGCAAGACAGCCGCCTCAATCGCAAAGTCGCGCTTAAATTTCTGCCTTTGGAGGTGACCGACCACCGCGACCGTCTGAAACGCTTTGAGCAGGAAGCGCGAGCGGCTTCCGCGCTCAATCACCCGAACATTCTGACGATTCACGAATTCGGGACGCAGGACGATTCACATTTTATCGTGATGGAACTTGTCGAAGGCGAAACATTAAGCGAAAGAATGGTATCCGGGCGGATGTCGGTCGTCGAGATATTGAACGTCGCCGCGCAATGCGCTTCGGCGTTGTCCGCCGCGCACGAAGCGGGAATCATTCACCGCGACATCAAGCCGGACAACATTATGATTCGGCACGACGGCATCGTCAAAGTTTTGGATTTCGGAATTGCCAAATTAACCGAAGCCGACAAAGGCATTCACACGACGGATTCCGAATCCAAGACACGCCCGCAAGTCAAAACCAATCCGGGCGCGGTAATGGGAACGACAAATTATATGTCGCCCGAACAGGCTCGCGGTCGTCAGGTTGACGCGCGGACGGATATTTTCAGTTTCGGCGTGGTGTTGTATGAAATGTTGACCGGACAAAAGCCTTTTACCGGCGATTCGCCCGCTGAGATTATCACCGCGATTCTGAGAGATGAACCGCCCGACTTGAGCGAAACAAATCAGAAGATTAGCCCGCTGCTGCAAAAAATAGTCCGCATCTGTCTTGAGAAAAAGCCGGAGCGAAGGTTTTATTCGGCGCACGATTTGGGCTTCGCACTCGAAGCCGTTCCGACAACTTCGTCGTCAGACTTGTCAACTTCGCCAAATTGGACTTCTAATACCGGCTCTGATACCGGAACGGGATTTCCGTCTTCAATCGCCGCAAAAGAAACGAAAACATCGAACCGCGAACGCTTCGCGTGGTTGTTCGTTTTCGTCTTCGCCGCGCTTGCCGCTGCCGGATTTTTCTATGTTTGGAAACTGGCGGGAAACCCGAATAAGCAGCACTCTTTTCATCAATTGAACTTCCGGCGCGAAGCGATTTTTCAAGCCGCTTTCGCCCCCGATGAAAAAACCGTCGTCTATAGCGCGGCGATTGACGGCAACACGCCCGAACTATTTACGCTGCACCCGGATTTTCCCGCGCCGCAGTCAATCGGTGTTCGCGGAATGCACCTGCTCGATGTTTCTTCAAAGGGCGAACTGGCGATTTTGACGAACGCCAAATATCTTCGCCACCGGACCTTCGTCGGCACATTGGCGCGAATGCCGCTGATCGGCGGCGCGCCGCGCGAACTGCTCGAAGGCGTGAGACACGCGGCGTGGTCGCCGGACGGCTCGCAGCTTGCCATTATTCGGGAAGTTGAAGGCAAAGACCGGATTGAATATCCAATCGGCAATGTTCTGTGCGAAACCGCCGGCAATTTCAGCGATTTGCGCGTTTCTCCGAACGGCGAGCAAATCGCGTTTTTCGAGCATCCGAAAAAAGACGACGACCGCGGCGCGGTAGCGGTGGTTGATTTGCAAGGAAAAAAAACAACGCTGTCCGACGGCTACTGGAGCGAACGCGGCTTGGCGTGGTCGCCCGACGGCGCGGAAGTTTTATTTTCCGCCAGTCTGAGCGGCGGCAATTTTATTATTTACGCTGTCGCGCTCGACGGCACACGGCGCATCGTTGACCAATCGCCGGGTGGACTTGTCTTGCAGGATGTCGCCGCCGATGGGCGATTGCTGGCGTATCGCATTGATTATCGTTACGCGGCTTTCGTTCACACGCCCGAAATGCGCGAAGACCGCGACTTGTCGTGGCTCAGGACATCGCATTCAAAAGTGCTGTCGCAGGATGGACAGACGCTTTTCTTTTTGGAAACGTCCGCCGGGAAAAACTACGCTGCCTGTCTACGCAGAACTGACGGCTCGCCCGTCGTGCAGCTTGGCGAAGGTACGCCGCAGGATTTGTCGCCCGACGGCAAGAGCGTTCTGGCAATAATTCCTTCCAAGCCGCCGCAGCTTGTCGTTTATTCGACGGGCGCGGGCGAACCGCAGCAATTTGACCGCGGCAATCTGGAAAGTTATGCGTCCGCGCAATGGTTTCGAGACGGCAGACGAATTCTGATTAACGGTAATGAAGCGGGAAAAGGAACGCGCTTTTACATTCAGGAAATTGGCGGCGGCGCACCGCAAGCGATTACGCCGGAAGGAACACGCGACGGACGGCTTTCGCCCGACGGAAAAATCATTCTGGCGCGCGGCGCGGGCGGAAAATTCTTTCTTTATTCAATTGACGGCGGCGAGCCGCGCTCCGTCGAGTGGCTGACCGAAGCCGACACCGTAATCGGCTGGAGCGCGGATAATCGTTCGGTTTTTGTGTATCGCGGCTTGGCGATTCCGTGCCGCGTCGAACGGGTCAACGTCGAAACCGGACGCAGAGAATTTTTCAAGGATATTGCGCCATTGACTCGAACCGGACTGCTCGTCGTGCGCCCGACTTTTATAACCGATAATCAACAGTCATACGCTTACACGACTTACCAGCAGACGGCGACTCTTTTCGTAACTGAAGGAATGGAAACGCCGATGGCGCAATAAATTTTCTATTTTCCAATGGAATAGATTTTAACCGAGACGGCAGGCGAACAAACGTGCAAAAGTTTCTTCGCCTGTTGTCGCAAACAAACCAATAAACAAGGAGAACAAAAAAATGAATGACGAAAAAATCGTGCTGATCGCACGCCTTAAAGTAAAAGCCGAAAGCGTTGCGGAACTGAAAACCGCCGCGTTAAAGATTGTTGCGGATTCGCGCAGCGAAGCGGGAAATATAAATTATGACATTCACCAATCAATCGAGGACGAGACGCTCTTTTTCTGGCACGAAACGTGGGCAAACAAAGCCGCCCTCGACGAGCATTTTGCCACCACGTTTTTCGGAGAGTTTTTTAAGACGGTCGAAGAAATTGCGGCGGAGCCTCCGCAGATAAATTTGACTAAAAAAATCACGGATTGATTGAACAGACATCCTTGCAAATCTCGGAGATTATCTTTTAATGACCAATCTCCTTTTTGCGAGGACAAAATGAATCTGCCGAAAAAAACTAAAACAAAATAGGAGAAACAAAACAATGAGTCAACAAGTTTTTCAGCATAACATACCGAAAATTCGTTTTGATAAATCCGGCTATTATTTTATCGGTTTAGTCGTCCTTGCATTCTTGGGTTTCTGGGCGACTTATTTTTCAAAATTCTTTGACGGAGAAACTAAATTTAATTTTTATTTTCACTTTCACGCGGCGATGGTGTCGCTTTGGATTTTGACATTAATCGTGCAGCCGATTTTGATCAGAAAAAAGAAATTGGCGATTCATAAAATCATCGGCAAACTGACCTATGTTTTAATGCCGTTGTTGTTCGTATCGGTTATTTTGCTGACCCACAGCCGTCTTCCAGAGCATATCGCCGTTATCAACGGTGAAAATTTTTACGGACCTCATTTGGTTGTCCCGTTCAAAGACCTCTTAATTTTGGGAACGGCTTATATTATCGCCGTCGCCCGTCGCCGCGATTTCAATATTCACGCCAGAGCGATGGTTGCCACCGGCATTGTCTTTATCGAACCCGCGCTTTTCAGATTCATTTTTTCCAACCATTTTGTCACGGAAGTGATGCCGGCATTTTTCTGGACAATCGGAATTGTCTATGCGCTTTTAATCGGATTAATGATTCTGGAACGAAAACAAAAACGCGGAAGATGGGTGTTTCCGCTAATTTTCGGCTTATACATCATTGTCCATTCGATAATTATATTCGGCATAAACCCAAGCGCGTGGGAAACATTTGCCAGATGGTTTGCCGCGCTGCCATTGACCTAGATTTATTGAGCCGAAAATAAACAACCAACAGGAGAATAAAACTATGAAAAAAATAA
>JBDTSO010000247.1:0-5150 GCA_039931085.1 Acidobacteriota bacterium
TACAGTCAATCAAAGTTTTTATCTTGTCAATCTTTGCAAGCGCGGCTTCACTTCAACTTTGACGAGATAATCGCGTCATTCAATTATAAAGTAAAAAAAATGGGAACTTTTATTAGTTTTCAGTGTCTAATCGAAATATTATGAAAACAATCGGATTAATTTTAATTTTATGTTTTGTCTTTTGTGTTTCAAGCGCAGAAGGACAAAAACGCCATACGACCGAGAAACCGGCATCGAAAGAAACGGCTGGTCGCTCTTCACCAGTAACCTGTGGCGGCGGCGTGGTAAATGGAAGAGCGACATATTTGCCAACGCCCGAATATTCGAAAAAAGCGAAAAATGCGGGAGCGTCAGGTCAAGTTACCGTCCAAATAAAAATTGATGAAGAAGGAAACGTCATCGAAGCAAAAGCCTGTTCGGGAAATCCGCTGCTTCGAGATTCAGCAGTTGAAGCCGCGCTTCAAGCAAAATTCAAGCCGACAGTATTGAGCGGAATTCCGGTTAAAGTCAGCGGAATAGTTATCTACACTTTCAGCCCTGAAATTGTAAAAGATGACGCTGATGTTGTAATTCTTTCCTGTTCGCCAAGTGTGAATATCATAAAAGTTTTAAACGGTTACACAATTGATTTAGTTAAACCGGAATATCCGCAAGAATTAAAGGGTAGAAGAATATCCGGTGCGGTGAATATTCAGGTTACGATTACGAAGATGGAAAACTTATTCCCGCAACTGCTTTTTCGGGCAATCAGGAATTGAGAAAATATGCGATGGAAGCAGTCAACAAATCAACTTTAAGCGTTTTGAGCAGTGCGGAAAACCAATCAAAATTAGAAGCGTGATAATTTATAATTTCAATCCGAACGAATAAAAAATTAAAAAATTAAAGCCTTTATTTCATCAATTTTTTCAAGTGCGGCTTCTTCGCCCGCTTTGATAAACTCGTCCATTTTGCTGATTTCGTCCGGTCTGAGATGCGAGAGTTGCGGGATAATCACGACATCGGCGCGGTAATGATGCGCTTTTGAAGCCGCGCGAAGCAGCATCATCGCCGATTGGAAAAAAATGCCGAGCAGTGTGTTCGGCTTACCGAAATATGACGAACCCGAAGCCAGAACATCAACGGCGATAACAATTTCCGCGCCGAGTTTGCGAACGGCTTTGGTCGGCACATTTGCCACTACGCCGCCGTCAATCAATAACTTTCCGTCGTGTTCGACAGGCGCGAAAACGCCCGGAATCGCGCAGCTCGCTCTGATCGCTTCCGCCAAATCTCCTTTGTCTTTTAATATAAACTCTTTGCCGGTTTCTAAATCGCAGGCGACCGCCGCAAAAGGAATCGGCAAATCTTCAAACCGGCTGACAGGGAAATGTTGTTTGACAAACGCGCCCATCGAAGCGTTTGACAGCAATCCTTTTGGCGAAAACGAAAATCCGGTCATCCGAAACCAAGTGATTTTGCGCGACATTTCGATAATTTCCGCAACGCTCGCGCCGCTCGCCAACGCGCCGCCCGCAAACGAACCGGCGGACGTTCCGGCGATAAAATCAATCGGAATATCGTTTTCGGCAAAAGCCTTAAACACGCCCAAATGCGCGAATCCACGCGCCGCGCCGCCGGAAAGTGCCAGACCGATTTTCTTTCGTGTCATATTTTTCTCAATCAATAGTGTAATATATTTCAAAACCGAATGTAACGCTGCTCATTCGACTGTGAGTAAAAAGAAAATGCAGGAAAATTTTACAAATGAAAGATGGCTTTTTTCCGCGCCGATTGATTTGTCGGTTTTTCTCGGCAGCGCGATTTTGTCGCTGCTGCTTCTTGCAATTGGCTGGCAGTTTGGAATTTTAAATCAAGAATCTCCTGAATGGACGTGGATTTCGGCAGTTTTGCTGATTGATGTCGCGCACGTTTGGTCAACTTCTTTTCGCGTTTATTTTGATACGGAAGAATTTAAGCGTCGAATTTGGCTTTACGCGCTCGTTCCCGTTTTCGGTTACGTTGTCGGCGTTGCACTTTATTCCGAAGGTGAATTGGTTTTCTGGAAATCGCTTGCGCTGCTCGCGGTTTTTCATTTTGTTCGTCAGCAATTCGGTTGGGTGAAACTTTACCGCGCCAAACTCGGAGAAAAATCAAAAATATCTTTGTGGATTGATACGGCGGCGATTTATCTGGCGACAATTTATCCGCTTGTTTTTTGGATGACGCGACTGCCGCGCAAATTCGATTGGTTTGTGGCAGGCGATTTTTTTAGTTTGCCTGAAATTGTCGAAAAAGTTTTGTTTCCCGTTTATGTTTTGGCTTTGACTTTATATTTTGGAAAGTCAATTTATCTTTATTTCACAAAAGGCTTTGTAAATATCGGCAAAGATATTATCGTTTTAACAACGGTGGTGTGTTGGTATGTCGGCATCGTCGCGCTCGATTCGGATTACGCTTTTACCGTTACAAATGTCATCATTCACGGCGTTCCGTATTTCGCTTTGATTTATTTTTACGCGAAATCGAGGCGCGAGTCGGCAAAGGGATTTTATAAAAAAATCTCGCATAATTGGATCGTTTTTCTGGCGACGCTGTGGGCTTTGGCATATTTTGAAGAATTATTTTGGGATAAAAGTATTTGGCACGAAAGAAGCTGGCTTTTCGGCAATTATTGGGACGCGGAAAGTTTAAAAATTTATCTCGTTCCGTTGCTTGCTGTTCCGCAATTGACGCATTATATTTTGGACGGTTTTATCTGGCGCAGAAAAAATAATGCAAATTTTCGATTGATTGATTAAAATAAAATGATGAACAAATTAAAACATAAAATTTCGTTTCTCGGGTTAATTTGTTTATTTCTGTGTGTGCTGGTTTCTTCGTGCGCGAACACAAAAGAGTCGGAAAGTTCGGATATTTTGAATTTTTCCGACGATACGACCGCCGCCGCGCAGCTTGTCGTTGAAGCCAACGAAGATTTGAACAAAATCAAAATTATCTATAATGATAACGAAGCCAAGCGCGAGGACTTGAAGGATGCGATGAAAGACAACGACATCGAAAAGGTCAAAAAAATCTCGGACGATTTGGTTTATCTAATCAATGACGGAACGGCTTTGGGCAAAAGCGCGATTGATAAAATTAGCCAAGCCCAAGATATGAATATTAATTCTGATTTCAAGGAATATCTGCGTCTGAAAGAAGAAAGTTTGCAAAAACAAATGGACGCTTTTGAAAATTATCGTCAAGCCGCGATTTTTTTGCGCGACGGTTACGATCCGAAAGACGAAAAGCAACGTGAAGCCGTCAATAGCAAATTTAAATCATTTGGTGAGAATTTCAATAAAACTATAGAATCCGCACGGGAATACAGCAAAAAGGCAAACGATCTCGCTAAGGAAAGCGCGAAAAGGGGAAATTAAGTTATAAATTTTACAAACTCAGCGGCGCGTTTAAGATTTGCGGACGGCACTATTTGCAGGCGCGGCACTTTTATCTGAAACTTCGGATTATTTTTATATAGTTTTTCAAGTTCTTCAAATCTTATTTTTCCTTATTCCGACATTTCAGGTGCAATTTTGATTGTTTGACGATTGCAATTGCGAATAATCGTAAATTTATGTGTAAAAGGGGAAAAAGTTGCTTTTTCAACAGAAAAATTGAAATTTTAAACACGATTTTTGCTCATATTTACGCCGTAAATTGGTTACAAAACATTTCTCCTTTTGAAAATATGCGCCGAATGTACTAGGATGTTTCATTAAAGTTTTAAACTTTAAACTTGAAATTTTTAACGAAACAGAGGAATCAGTATGAAAAAAATAATATTTTTAACTTTCGTCGCCGCTTTTGCTTTAGCTCTTGCCGGTTGCGAAACAACCAAAGAAACCAATTCAAACAAAGCCGTCGTGCTTGATAATAACGCCAATATGGTCAATAAGACTATGGTGAACACGACGAATACAAATATGGCGACCGGTAAAGTTACCTACGACAAGGAAATTACCAGAGAGGAATACGATAAAAACAAAGACAGATATACCACTGACGCGAAAGAAGCCGGTGGCACAATCGGACAAGGCGCGGAAGACGGCTGGCTTTGGACGAAAACCAAAACAGCTTTGGCGACAACCAACGATTTGAGAGATTCAACCATCAACGTTGATGTTGAAAACAGCGTTGTTACACTTCGCGGAACGGTTGCTTCAAAAACAGAAATGGAGAAAGCCGTTAAAGTCGCTCAAGAAGTAAAGGACGTGAAAAGCGTCAAAAATATGTTGAAAGTCGTGGCGAATGATTCGATGACGAATCAGGCAATGACCGACGATCCAAGCACAAAATCCAACGCGAATATGAAAAAATAAGCGTTTAATTAAAATTAATCTCAAAAGACTTGTCGTTTTTAAAAACGACAAGTCTTTTGTTTTAGTAAATTGATATGATAATTATCAATTGTGAAATTTTATTATCGGCAGTCGCTAAAATTTGTGCATTTTTGAATCTACAAACAAGGATTGAAAAACTTGAAGTATCAAAATGAATACGAAATTCCACAGGGAAGAATGATCGAAAAACTGCGCGGACATTATAAAATCCGTGACGAGCAGGTTTTGGATGC
The DNA here is from genome assembly GCA_039931085.1 of Acidobacteriota bacterium. GTDB lineage: Bacteria > Acidobacteriota > Blastocatellia > Pyrinomonadales > Pyrinomonadaceae. The sequence continues at coordinate 4,598 of JBDTSO010000247.1, forward strand.
GATGCGCGAAGTTCCGCGTCATTTTTTTGTTCCCGACGCGCTCAAATCTCAGGCTTACAAAGACAATGCGTTGCCGATTGCCGCCAATCAAACGATTTCACAGCCATTTATCGTCGCCCAAATGACGGAATTGCTTGAACTGAACCCGCAAAGCAAGATTTTAGAAATCGGCGCGGGTTCAGGTTATCAAACGGCAATTCTGGCGCGATTGGCGCGAATGATTTACGCGATTGAAAGAGTTCCGCAGCTTGCTACTCAAGCCAATGAAAGGTTGGAAAAACTCGGCATAAAAAACGTCAATCTGCAATGCGCCGACGGCACGAACGGCTGGCAAAACCACGCGCCGTACGACGGAATTCTCGTTGCGGCGGGAAGTCCGGCGGTGCCTGAACCGCTTCTCAAACAGCTAAAAATCGGCGGACGACTTGTTATTCCAATCGGGCAAGATCAAAAATCGCAAAATCTGATTCGCGTAACGCGCACACCAAACGGTTTTCGAACCGAAGATTTCGGCAAGTGCGCCTTCGTGCCGCTGATCGGCGAACACGGCTGG
>JBDTSO010000248.1:0-5149 GCA_039931085.1 Acidobacteriota bacterium
GGCGGCGCGAACAGTGAACCAGCCCGAACCCGCGCCGAGGTCGGCAACCGATTTGCCTTCCGAAATCTTCAAAATATCCATCACTCGGTCAATCTGTAAATTTTTCGCGCGGTCTTCACCTTCAAATATCGAAAGATCGCCTTTGTAAGGTTCACTGGTCGGGCGATTGATATTGTCATCGAGTGCAACCGTCGCCGTCGGCGCGGCTTTTGGCTGTTGTGATAATTGCGCCTTTTTACAGGCGGAAAATGTCAGTGAAAGGAAAATCAAAAGAAACAAAAGTTTAGCTGAAACCAAACCAATTACAAATTTTTTCATAAATCTATTGATGTTGAATTTTAACAGTAGTTTGCCAACGCGAATTCAAGTGGATTTTCTATAATTTTATCAATCAAATTAATGTTTAATGCCTCTTCCGCGCCGATTCTTTTTGCCGTCAAAAATATTTCGGTCGCTTTTGCCTGTCCAACCAAACGCGGCAGTCTTTGAGTTCCGCCCCAACCTGTAATAATTCCCAAACTCACGCCCGGATGACAAAAAATCGCGCTCGGTGAGCTGATTCTTTTGTTGCAAGCCAACACTAAATCCAATGCGCCGCCGAAACAGAAGCCGTTTATTGCCGCAATCGTCGGCTGTCGCATTCGGGCAATTTTGTTCATCAAACTTTGCCCGCGAACCGCAAAATTCTTTGCACTGTCTTCAGTTATTTGAGCAATCTCGCGCAAATCCGCGCCCGAAGCGAAAACGTCATCCGTGCCTGTAAAAATTACTTTTTTGATTTCTGCAGTAGAACTTATTAAATCTATGAACTTATGAAGACTTTCGAGAGCGGCAATCGAAAGCGGATTGCGGGCTTTCGGGCGGATAAATCGCACTACCAAATCATTACCGTATCTGGTCGTTAAAATCGGCGTGTCGCTTCTTTCTTCTACTTTCACTTTTTGAATTTATAAGAAAATTACCCACGTTGCAAAATCGCCATATGCTTTGGTAAAGGGAACGCCGTTTTTCCACTTTTTGTCGGCAGGCAAAGAGTGTTTTGCTAAAAATTCTTCGGGCATAAATTTCACGCTTTCGATTTTAATCAAATTTGTCTGCAAAATCCTTCGCCGCGATTACATTTTCTTCAAATTCATTTCAAAAAACTGAAACCACGTTTTGCCGTCATCGCGCGACATTTTGCCGATTTCATTCCAAACGCCGTCTTTGATTGTTATGATGTAGAGAATTTTGCTGCCCGGAAAATCCATTCCCCATTCATAATACGTTTCTTTGGCGCGAAGCGTAAAATCGCCGGTTCTACCGTTGGCGAGATAAGTTTTGAAATCGAAAATGCTCGTTTTCGGGTTAAAATTTAATACAGCGAGCGTTTCGTGAATTACTTTCGACGAATCGTTTTTGTCCGTGAATTTGCCTTCGATGAGAACCGCCAAGCCGTCGAGTTTGCGCTGAACATTTTCCGTCCCGACAAAATCGTCGCGTTTTGGTCCCTGCTGAATCCAGCCCGCGCCGGACCATTTGCCGATCATTTGATCGAGTTTTAGCATCTCGGTTTTGAGCGTTAAAGTCTGATCGGGTTCAGTCATATTTGCCTTTTTTTCCTGCGCGGAAATCGCCGCGAAGCCCAATACGATAAATATAAAAGCCGTTAAAAATTTAGTCATAATTAATTTGTTTCTCCTAAGCTTTTTCGATTATGGCAATTTCAAGCCTGGCGCGTCTTGTAAATTTCCGACTTTTTTATTCGATGATTTTGCCATGTTTGATGCGCTTGATCTTAGATGAAAATTGAACGGGCGAATTGCCCGTGAGATTTGAAAACTCGCGGTTGAGATGCGATTGATCGGTAAAGCCTTTGGCGGCGGCGCGATCTGCCCAGTTATTGGCGGAATTTTTTATCATATCGAGTGTGGTCGCGCGAAAACGGCAAATTCTGGCAAATTGTTTTGGTGTCAAACCCGACGCTTTGCGATAATTTCGTTCAAATTGTCGTTCGCTTAAACCGATTTGTCCTGATACATCCGAAATTTTTGCCTGTCCTTCAGTTTCGATAAAAATGCGCGTCGCTTTTGCCAAACGAGCGTCAATTTCGGCAGACTTGACACCGAAATTTTTAGCGTAATTTTCGTAAACTTCGATGGCTTCGGGGAAACATTGGCAAGCCGCCAGTCTTTCCTCAAGTTCGGGCGAAAATCTGGTACCAAGACACTGCTTTTGCGCCGTCTGCGATTTAAATTCTGCCGGATTCGCACCGAAAAATGCGTGGGCGGCTTCAGGCAAAATCCGCATTCCCCAAATTACCTCGCCCGCATTAACCGGAACAAAAATAGATTGTGAATGTAACTCGTTAATAAAAAAATCTCGGTTCTGCGAGTTAGTTTTGTTCTGGTAAAAAACAATTGAAAGACAGCCGTCGGGGAAAACTTCGTGCATTAGAGGAGCGGAAACATCTTCATCAACTTTAAATTCCCAATATGAAAAAACAAAATGCGCCGTTTCCGACGAAGGCGATTCTTCACGATAAAAAAGTAGCGCGTTCGACATAAATTTTCAAGCCAAATTTTCCGGCAAAACAAACGCGCCCAAATGCGGTTTGTCGGTATTCAAAGTAGTTTCGAGCGTAATTTTCAAAGCATCGCGCAAATTCTCCGGCGTTACAATCGCATCCACAAATCCACGCGCCGCCGCATATTTTGCGTCTAGTTCTTTGTCATAAGTTTCGCGCACTTCGTCCATTTGCGCTTCCATTTCCTCGCCGGGTTCTTTGCCTTCTTTATTTAATCGTTCTATTTGCGTTCCAAAAATGGCAACGGCGGCGGAATCGCCTTCCATTACGCCCATTCTGCCCGTCGGAAGCGAGAAAATAAAATCGGGATCAAAACCTTGTCCCGCCATCGCGTAATAACCCGCGCCGGAAGCGTGATTTATCGTCAAAACCAGTTTCGGGACAACCGCCGTCGCCATTGCTTCGACAAATCTCGCGCCGGCGCGAATAATTCCCGAATGCTCGGCTTCCGCACCGATCATAAAGCCGGAAACGTCCTGCACAAACAAGATCGGCGTTGAGTGGCGATTACAGTTTTCGATAAAATACGCCGTTTTTTCGGCAGATTCGGTGTAAACAATTCCGCCGAATTTCGGTGCTTTGCCTTTTTGCGGAACAAGTCCGCGATGATTGGCGATTATTCCAACCTGAATTCCGGCGATTCGAGCCGTGCCGCAAATCATTTCTTTCGCATAATCGGCTTGAAATTCGTCGAGTTCCCCATTATCCAAAATGCAGTTCAAAACTTCGCGCATATCATATCCGGCGCGATGATCTTCGGGAATTATTTCGTAAAGTTTTTTGGAATCGTTCTTCGGCTTTACGGCTTTTTCAATCGAAACTTTAGTTTGATGTTTATTTGGTAATTCGGAAACCAACTTGCGGATTTTTTCAATACATTCTTCTTCCGTTTTCGTGTGATAATGCGCCACGCCCGAAACAGCATTATGAGTCATCGCGCCGCCGAGAGTTTCGTTGTCAATCGTCTGTCCCGTCGCGCCTTTAACGAGATTCGCGCCGCCGAGTCCCATAAACGACGTGCCTTCGACCATCAAAATCACATCCGAAAGCGCAGGCAGATACGCGCCGCCCGCGACACACATTCCCATCACGGCAGAAATCTGCGGAACTTTCAAATACCGCCGCATAATCGAATTGTAATAAAAAATCCGCGCTGCACCGTATTGTCCGGGAAAAACGCCGCCCTGATACGGCAAATTCACGCCCGCCGAATCAACCAGATAAATGATCGGCACACGATTCCGCATCGCAATTTCCTGCGCCCGCAAAATCTTTTTAATAGTTTCTGGATACCACGCGCCCGCTTTGATCGTCGCATCATTGGCAATCACAACTGCTTCGCGCCCGTGAATTTTCCCAATCGAAGTAACAACCGCCGCCGCCGGAGCTTTACCGTCGTATTCGTCATACGCGACGAGCAAACCAATTTCCTGCTGATATTCATCTTTGTCAAACAACAGATTGATTCTTTCCCGCGCCGTAAGTTTTCCTTTCTGATGGAGTCTGTCAATTTTCGCCGCGCCGCCGCCGAGTTTTAATTTGCGTTCAAGACGCACAAATTCTTCGGAAAGTTCGCGCAGACGTGATTTTTGTTCGGAAGTTTTCATTCAAGTTTATTTGACGTTTTTGTTTGTGTAATTTTTTTCGGATTTTCCACCGCCTGCACCGCCGCCGCCCCAATATGAGCCGTTTAATTTTTCATTCCAATGTCTTGGAAATACAATTATTGGCGATTCAGTCTGGATTTTCGGTAGCATAACAGGAATATCGTCTGAAATTTGAATTGAACCGTTCATCATAAAAACACTTGCCAAACCGAGCGCAAATGTCATCAGTCCAATTCTAAATTTTGAGTAAAATCTTTTCATTCGTTTTTTCCGTTGATAAAAATTTTGGCGGCAAAACTTAACTTTACAAATGTGAGTCAAAACGTAAATATATTTTGTGTTAAAGTCTGCATATCTAAACATATCACAAGATTTTTCGCCGCGCCAAAATGCTGTTAAAATCGTTCAGCGTTAATTTTTTGCTCGATTATTTACAAATGTCATTTTTTAATAAGATTTTGCAACGATTGATCAAGTTTTTCGGCAGTGTGCGGTTCGCGCTTGGTTTGGAGTTGTTTGTCGGTTTAAGTCTAGCCGTTGCATCGCTTTTTTTCTTCGGCTGGTTCGCTGACGAAATGGCGGAAGGCGACACGGCGCGTTTTGATCAAACCGTTCGCGCCTTTGTTCATTCATTTGCCGTGCCGTTTCTGACTTCGATAATGCAGGCGGCGAGTTTTGTCGGCTCAACGTTATTTCTGATTTTGTTGGGCATTATACTTGTCGCTTTGCTTTACGTAAAAAAACATCGCCACGGAGCGATTTTGTTTGCGATAACGACAGTCGGCGCAGGTGTTTTGAATTTCCTGCTGAAACTCGCTTTTCACCGCGCACGTCCCGAACCTTTTTTTAACACGATTTTGCCCTCATCATACAGTTTTCCAAGCGGTCATTCGCTCGGTTCATTCTGTTTCTACCTTGCTCTAGCTGCGATTTTGACGAATCGCGTTGAGAAATTTTGGTTGAAAATCACAATTTG
>JBDTSO010000249.1:0-5132 GCA_039931085.1 Acidobacteriota bacterium
TGAGCTTGTAAATTCAACGGCAAGCCCGACAAAAATATGACGGCAAACAGCAGACAGGAAATCGCCGCCTGTAAAATATTTAAACCGGAGGCTTTTTGTTTGGCGTGTTTTTCAAGGCTGTTTTCAGAATTTGTTTTTTTCATAATTTTCTCCTCTAACGGTTGTCAAAATTTTTGTTGACGGATAATTTTAAGGTTTTTTGTCGTTCGTTTTCATTTTACGGAAACCGGTGTGAAAAGAAAAAATCTCCGGCACGCGCAAAGTGCCGTCCGCGTCGAACAACAAAACTTCAATTATCGCGCTACCGCTGTAACTGATTTTGTTTCCCAAAAAAAGATTTCGCGTTTCGCGCCGGCTGCCGCCCGAAGACAGAACTCGCAGTTTTAAGATACCGATTCGCGGTTCGTTGCTGCGGCTGGAAACAGAGTCGTCGTCGCCGCGCAAAAAGTGGTCGAGCTTTTCAGCGCGAATTAATTGTCGAAACTCCGACATATTCGGTCTTGCCGCGCCATATTCCGCTCCGGCTTCCGAATTGTCCGCCGCTGCTGCTTCGTTCAGCGTCAAAGCCTGAAGTTGTTTTTTGACTGTTTCCGCCTGTGAAATAACTTCCCGCAGCGGCGAAGCATTGCGCTCCGTTTCGGAAAAATTGACGCTTTGCGTGACAAATTCGCCGAGATTGGCATTTGCCTCGCTGATTCGGGAAAGTTGAGCAAACAGCGAATCTTCTCCGTCGGTTTCCAGATCGTATTCGGGGACAAATGCCTGCGGATAATAAATTTCCAGTTTCGGGTTGGTCTTTTTCAGTTCGTTTGCCATCGCTGTGCTGAGCGAAGCGTTGTCGAGCGTGTTTTTGCTTTGCGTAATAATCGTATCCGAGCGAAAAACCGAAAATAATCCGGCAACCGATTGAGCATACGACGTGCCGATTGACGGCAGACTCAGAGCCATCGTCAGCGGATCAATGCTTTTTATTTTGTATCTTCCCGCCGTTGCCGTTTCCGGTAATCTGTTTTCGCGGTTTAACTTCTCCAGATTTTTTGCCACCAGATCGTAATTTCCGAGTGCGTACTTCATCTGATTGCGGTAAAAACGATATTTAGCCAGCGAGACAAAATCCGGTTCGTTGAAAATTACCAATCCCGAATACTGAGAAATATTGCCTTTCATCGCCTCGGTAATCTGAGCCGTTACTTCCTTTAACGCTTCGTAGCTTAAAGCAATGCTTTCAGTGTTAGAATTTTCGTCGCTGTTAAAAGTCGTGTTTCCTTCGGGCGTTCTGACCGAAGAATTACTCGGCAACGCGCTCATAATTTCCTTCAATCGCTGGTTGGCAAATTCGCTTTTGGCTTGTTCGTATTCCTGCCGTTTTTTCAACAAATCAATTTCCTGCTGCATTTGAGCTATCTTCCGTTCGGCATCGGTCTGCACTTCCTGCGCGAACGAAGAAACCGCAAAACTCAATAATATAAACAAAACTAAAATTTTTTGTAGCATAATGCTTTCGTCAAACTCCTGTGTCAAAATTCCCCCTGTGTTGAATTTCTCCGTTTCGATTTGCGCTTTTCGTGTTTTTTTGCATCACCCGTTTGCGCCTCCTCATTTCCGGTGTCGAAAAATGCCAAAAGGTTGCAAACTCAATCTGTAAGAATTTTTGAATCCACAGATTAGCACATATTTTAGAAATTAAACCTTTAACGCGAGAAGCCTTTGATTTTGATGATATTATCAAATTTGAGAATTTTTCCAATATTTTAGCGATCAACTTTCCGCGCCGCGCAAAAAACAGTCTTTTTTGAGTTTCGGCAAAAATAAAATTAAAACAGGCATCGCGGCGGAAGGAAAATGAAACTCAACTGAAGAATTCGTTCGTAACCTCTGACGAATTTTCACCGCTTGTTAATTTACAGTTGTTCAAAAATAATTTTCGACCGAAGGATAAAATAAAATGTTTCTATCAAAAAAACTTTTGCCGTTGATGATTCTGATTGTCGGCTTATTGCTGATTTTGGCGGCAGTCGGCGAGACACAGGCGCAAAAACTCGAACTCGTCGTACAGACCGGACATTCCGATTTAGTCAGTTCGGTGGCATTTTCGCCCGACGGAAAAGTTCTGGCAAGCGCGGGCAAGGACAAAACCGTAAAGTTATGGGATGTGGAAACCCGACAGGAAATCAGGACTTTAAACGGACATTCTGATTGGATTAATTCAGTCGCGTTTTCGCCTGACGGAAAATTGCTGGCGAGCGCGAGCAAAGACGAAACGATTAAGTTGTGGAACGTCGAAAACGGACAGGAAATCAAAACTTTGGCGGGACATTCGGATTGGGTCAGAGCAGTCGCGTTTTCGCCGGACGGAAAAATTTTAGCGAGTGCGGGTAAGGATAAAACAATAAAACTCTGGAATGTTGAAACCGGAACGGAAATCAAAACTTTAAGCGGACATTCCGAAACCGTCTGGTCAATTTCGTTTTCGCCAAACGGCGAATTTCTAGCCAGCGGCAGCGATGATAAAACCGTTAAATTATGGAATGTGGCGAGCGGCAAAGAAATTAAAACTTTCGCGGGACATACGGAAGCCGTCGCCTCGGTTGAGTTTGCGCCGGACGGAAAAACCTTGGCGAGCGGCAGCGGTGACAAAACCATTAAATTATGGAACATTGCAAGTGGCAAGGAAATCAAAACTTTGGCGGGACATACGGAAGCCGTCTACTCAATTAAATTTGCGCCGGACGGAAAAATTTTGGCAAGCAGTGGTTTTGACAAAAGCATTAAGTTATGGAATGTTGCTGATGCCCGTCAGCTCAAAAGTTTGACCGAACCGCGCGGCTTTATACTTTCGATGGCTTTTTCGGCGGACGGAAAATTGCTGGCAACCGGCAACTCCGACAGTGTGATTAAACTGCGGAACGGCAAAACCGGCGAAGAAATTTCGTCGCTCGAAGGCTACACTTCGGAAATTCTTTCGACGGCAATCTCGCCCGACGGCAAAATGCTGGCGACAGGCAGCTTTTTCGGAAGCATAAAACTCTGGAACATCGAAACCGGGCAGCCGCCCAAAACTCTGAAAGGCAAGGATTTTCGGATTGATTCGCTGAAATTTTCTTCTGATGGAAAAACATTGGCGAGCAACAACAAAAATCTCAATTTTCTCAATTTGTGGGATACGGCGAGCGGGCAAGAGATAAAATATACGGGCATTCCGCCGTGGGTTTTAGGAGATAATTTTACCGACATTATCAATATCAACGGCAGAAAATTTCAATTTGTGGCGGACGCGGCGCAGATTGAATTAGTTTCTCCAGAAACCAACCGGCAAATCGCCACGCTGATTGCAACTGATGAAAACGAATGGGTTGTCTATACTGCCGACGGACGCTTCGACGCTTCCGAAGCCGCGCAGCGATTGATCCATTATTCCTACGGTTTGGAAATTATCAATCTTGACCAACTCAAGGAAGTTTATTACGAGCCGCAGCTTCTGCAAAAACTTCTCGGCTTTAATCGTGAACCTTTGCGCTCGATTGTGCCGCTTCAAAATGCCAAACTTTATCCCGAAATCATTGAACAAAAATTTGATGAACGCGCCGGCAAATTAAACGTCAAGCTCAAGAATCGCGGCGGCGGAATCGGCAAAATTGAAGTTTATATTAACGACAAATTAGCCGTCGCCGACGGACGTGATGAAAAATTGCGGCAAAACCCGAATGTGCCGCACGATGAAATTGTCAGTTTGACAATTGATTTACCGGCGCGAAGTTTTATCAAAGGCGCGGAAAATCAAATCAAAATCGTTACGTCAAATTATTTAAAGGAAATCGGCAAAGGAAACATCCAGAGTCGCGGCAGTGAAATAATTTATCTCGACAAAGGCAAAGACGACAAATACGAACTGCCGTCGCTTTATGCGATTGTCAGCGGCGTGTCGGATTACACGGGCGATCAGCTTGATTTGCGGTTTGCCGCCAAAGATGCCGAAGATTTTTCCGACGCTCTCCGTTTGGGCGCAAATCGGCTGTTTTGTCCGTCGCAAAAAGCCGAATGTCTCGGCAAAATAAATATCACGACGCTTTCCACCGCCCGGCAAAAACCCGAAGAACAGCCGACCAAAGAGAATTTGCAAAAAGCCTTTGCGGAAGTTGCCGCCCGCGCCAAGCCGGAAGATATTTTTGTGGTTTATCTGTCAGGACACGGCGTAACGCTCGGAGCCGGTTCGGACACTTATTTTTATCTGGCAAAGAATGCACAATCGGCGGGCAAAATTGATTTGGAAAAAAACTTTCAAACGGTCGCCGTTTCCAGCGCGGAATTGACCGATTGGCTTACGCCGAACGAGAAAAATCCAAACGATATTTTTGTCAAAGCTCTCAAACAAGTACTCATTCTCGACACCTGCGCCGCCGGAAATTTTGCCGCCGAAGATTGGAGAAAAGACCGCGATTTGTCCGGCGATCAGATTCGCGCGATGGAATTTTTAAAGGATAAAACCGGCACGTTTATCTTGATGGGCAGCGCGGCAAACGCCGTCTCCTACGAAGCAAATCGGTTTAATCAAGGTCTTTTGACTTACGCGCTGCTCGAAGGATTAAAAGGCAGAGCATTGCAGAACGCGACCAATAATATTGACGTGCGCCTTTTGCTCGACTACGCCGAAAAGCGCGTTCCCGATTTGGCAAAAGAGATGAAACTCGACCAGCATCCGCTTATCAAACAGCCGTCGGGCAACACATTTCTGATCGGGCAGATGACCGACGCGGAAAAACAGAAAATAAATTTGCCGCAGCCGAAACCGCTTCTTCTGCGTCCGCTTTTGACCAATCCCGAAACCGGCGACGACGTTCTAAAATTGATTCCCGAATTAAGAAAACGGCTCGATGCCGCCAGCAGTTACGAAGTTACGCAGAGAAGCGGCAAAGGTGAACCCGCACTGATTTATATTGACGATGACAGCTTTCCCGGCGCGGTGCGCGTAACCGGAACTTACACCGTCGAAGGCGAAAACGTCCGTCTCAAAGCATTTTTGCGGCGCGACGGCAATACAATTGCGACGCTGCCGGAAATTGCCGCGCCGAAAAATAAAATTTTGGATGAATTGTTAGCGATTGTGCAGGCTGAAATGGTGAAAATAACGCTTA